>NZ_LR134386.1:5422500-5602501 GCF_900637665.1 Chryseobacterium nakagawai | reverse complement strand
TCTGCTTCCTGCAGGCACATTACAGAAGTGTTTTGGATATCTCCAATGATGCCATGATTGCCAGTGAAAAAGGATTTATTAGGTTGATGGAAGCTGTGAAAGTACTGAATTCCATTACGCCTGATGACAAAAAGCAATCAGCATTCAGTCTTACAGAATGGAAAAACAAATGTTATGATGCATTAACAGATGATTTCAATTCTCCAATTCTGATCGCCCATTTATTTGAAGCCGTAAAATACATTTTTGCTTTAAATGATAGCAAAGAAACAATCTCAACAGCAGATCTTGAAGATTTAAAGTCAACATTGAATGCCTTTATCTTTGACGTGCTAGGATTGCAGCCTGTAGAAGAAAACAATAATGAAAAATTGGATCAAACCCTAAAGTTTTAATCGAACTTAGGAATCAGGCAAGAAAATCCAAAAATTTCGATCTTTCAGATCAGATCAGAGACAAACTGCTTGCTGAAGGCATAGAATTAAAAGACGGAAGAGACGGAACATCCTATGTTCTGAACTAAAAATATAAACTTCGGTTTTACAATCATTCCGTAAGAAACCTGCTGTAAAGGATTCTTACGGAATTTTTTTATCACAACGTTGAAAAGCTTCCTGGCTCAAATAAATTTTCCTTCCTCTTATTAAACTCTCATTCTCTCCAACTCTCCAATTCATTCAGGAGCTTAATCCCGCTATACACTCATACTCCTCGCGCCATCCTTCCCAATACTCAAACCCACCTGCTCTCCAACGTGTGCTGTGGGGTAACCGTTACTATCGGGCTAGGGTAATGGACCACTTTATAAATGATGAATAAATAATAGATAATAGATAATAGATAATAGGTTGGCATCAATTAATAGCATTACCTATTATCCATAAGTGATGGCTTCTATCATTCCCATCCTTTGGAGGGTGTCAAAAATTCAAAGAATTTTTGACGGGTGGTAATTTAGTCATTTCTGCTCTATGAAAGTTCTGTGAAAATCTGCCTTCCCGTCTTGCAACTCTATTGCTAACACTTGGCTAATCCATCATCTTTGTCATCCTGTAAGGATCTCAACAAGATGATTCCATATTAATAAAAGAATCTGCCAGAATCAATCCTAATTTTCATGCTATATATTAGCTTCCCCCACAGAGTCTTCATTAATAGAAACGGACTTTAGCCCATTTACATAAAATAAAGTCTTATCCATTGGCTTAGCCAAAACTTACAATACCCAATTTTGTATTTTTAATATATAATAGTAACATATAATAATTAATAATACCTCTATATAATATATAAAATACCTGTTATATGATCTCTAAAACAAGATTTTTCACATCTTCCAAAAAGCAATTCCCCATTGTGGATAAGTATAAAATTGTATATAAATATAAATAAATCAGCAAGTTAAACTGTCTACTTATTAACAATTGTAATATTGGTGTAAACTTTATGTTAAATAAACTTGCGGGGAATAGATGAAGTTTCTATCTTTGCCCCACTGAAAAACGAAAGAGATTCGGTAAGCGCAGAGGAGCTTTTAGATAAGCATAAACATTATATTCTACGAGAGAGACAGGAAAAAAACTTTTAATTTTTAGGATTTAAAAGTTGCGAGTTAAAATAAAGTTTGTATCTTTGCAGTCCCAATTAAGGGAGCGCAGGAGTAGAGGGATTGAGGGTTTGGAAAGAGATTAAGGTTACTTAAAAAACTTTTAAAATTTTCTTTCGAAACATTTGGTCAGATGAAAATAAAGTTTTACTTTTGCACTCGCAAATACGGAGCGACACTGACAGAGAGATTGCTTCGTTAAAAAGCGAAAGATATAAAGATCATTGACATACAATATAACAACCAAGTAAGGAAAAACTAAAGCGTTAAAAAACTTTGAGTGAGTCAGACAAACATACAATGGAGAGTTTGATCCTGGCTCAGGATGAACGCTAGCGGGAGGCCTAACACATGCAAGCCGAGCGGTAGAGGTCTTTCGGGATCTTGAGAGCGGCGTACGGGTGCGGAACACGTGTGCAACCTGCCTTTATCTGGGGGATAGCCTTTCGAAAGGAAGATTAATACCCCATAATATGTTGAATGGCATCATTCGATATTGAAAACTCCGGTGGATAGAGATGGGCACGCGCAAGATTAGATAGTTGGTGAGGTAACGGCTCACCAAGTCTGCGATCTTTAGGGGGCCTGAGAGGTGATCCCCCACACTGGTACTGAGACACGGACCAGACTCCTACGGGAGGCAGCAGTGAGGAATATTGGACAATGGGTGAGAGCCTGATCCAGCCATCCCGCGTGAAGGACGACGGCCCTATGGGTTGTAAACTTCTTTTGTATAGGGATAAACCTAGATACGTGTATCTAGCTGAAGGTACTATACGAATAAGCACCGGCTAACTCCGTGCCAGCAGCCGCGGTAATACGGAGGGTGCAAGCGTTATCCGGATTTATTGGGTTTAAAGGGTCCGTAGGCGGATGTGTAAGTCAGTGGTGAAATCTCACAGCTTAACTGTGAAACTGCCATTGATACTGCATGTCTTGAGTGTTGTTGAAGTAGCTGGAATAAGTAGTGTAGCGGTGAAATGCATAGATATTACTTAGAACACCAATTGCGAAGGCAGGTTACTAAGCAACAACTGACGCTGATGGACGAAAGCGTGGGGAGCGAACAGGATTAGATACCCTGGTAGTCCACGCCGTAAACGATGCTAACTCGTTTTGGGTTTTCGGATTCAGAGACTAAGCGAAAGTGATAAGTTAGCCACCTGGGGAGTACGTTCGCAAGAATGAAACTCAAAGGAATTGACGGGGGCCCGCACAAGCGGTGGATTATGTGGTTTAATTCGATGATACGCGAGGAACCTTACCAAGGCTTAAATGGGAAATGACAGGTTTAGAAATAGACTTTTCTTCGGACATTTTTCAAGGTGCTGCATGGTTGTCGTCAGCTCGTGCCGTGAGGTGTTAGGTTAAGTCCTGCAACGAGCGCAACCCCTGTCACTAGTTGCCATCATTAAGTTGGGGACTCTAGTGAGACTGCCTACGCAAGTAGAGAGGAAGGTGGGGATGACGTCAAATCATCACGGCCCTTACGCCTTGGGCCACACACGTAATACAATGGCCAGTACAGAGGGCAGCTACACAGCGATGTGATGCAAATCTCGAAAGCTGGTCTCAGTTCGGATTGGAGTCTGCAACTCGACTCTATGAAGCTGGAATCGCTAGTAATCGCGCATCAGCCATGGCGCGGTGAATACGTTCCCGGGCCTTGTACACACCGCCCGTCAAGCCATGGAAGTCTGGGGTACCTGAAGTCGGTGACCGTAACAGGAGCTGCCTAGGGTAAAACAGGTAACTAGGGCTAAGTCGTAACAAGGTAGCCGTACCGGAAGGTGCGGCTGGAACATCTCATTTTAGAGCGTCTTTTAGACGATAAACAAAATTAGTATCTTCGGATACAAGTACTTATTCAAAGTAAAGCTTTAGTTTTTTGTTTGGTTGATTATATTAAAAATACAAAACCCACTAGAAATTAGTAAAGGGATTGAGAGAGACAAGGATGAAGATAGGATGGTCAGTTAAATCTGATATCTGTTATCTGAAATCTGTTAGTCTAACAGACAGTCTCGTAGCTCAGCTGGTTAGAGCGCTACACTGATAATGTAGAGGTCGGCAGTTCGAGCCTGCCCGAGACTACTAATTAAAAAGACGGGAAGATATAAGACATCAGATGTCAGACAATAAAGTCTGTAATCTGAGATCTAAAATCTGAAGTCTACTAGAGGGGAATTAGCTCAGCTGGCTAGAGCGCCTGCCTTGCACGCAGGAGGTCAAGGGTTCGACTCCCTTATTCTCCACAGTTTTGGAAGACTGATTTAAAAGTTACGGATAGAGCCAAAAACAATATTCGTTCATCAGTTGGACAAGAAGAATTTAAGATCATTGACATTAACGGTAAAGACATCACAAAGAGATAACCGAGCACTTTCGAGTGCCGAGTTTATAAAAATATCGATAAATTTAATTTATCAAAAAATACTGAACTAATTTAATATTAGGAAAGAAATCGTTAAGGGCGTATGGCGGATGCCTAGGCTTTCAGAGGCGAAGAAGGACGTGGTAAGCTGCGAAAAGCTGCGGGGATTGGCACACACGAATTGATCCGCAGATGTCCGAATGGGGCAACCCGTCTGGTTGAAGACCAGTCACTCTAAATTTATTTAGAGAGCAAACCCGGAGAACTGAAACATCTAAGTACCCGGAGGAAAAGAAATCGAAGAGATTCCGTAAGTAGTGGCGAGCGAAAGCGGATTAGCCCAAAAGCTAATTTATGTTTAATAGAATGTTCTGGAAAGAACGGCCGTAGAGGGTGATAGCCCCGTATATGAAAGGCATATTTAAGTGATAAATGAGTAGGGCGGGACACGTGAAATCCTGTCTGAATATGGGGGGACCATCCTCCAAGGCTAAATACTCCTGAAAGACCGATAGTGAACAAGTACTGTGAAGGAAAGGTGAAAAGCACTTCGAATAGAAGGGTGAAATAGAACCTGAAACCGTACGCCTACAAGCGGTCGGAGCAGCATTAAGCTGTGACGGCGTGCCTTTTGCATAATGAGCCTACGAGTTAATTTTACTAGCGAGGTTAAGGACTTCAGGTCCGGAGCCGGAGCGAAAGCGAGTCTGAATAGGGCGGATAGTTAGTAGGATTAGACGCGAAACCTTGTGATCTACCCATGGGCAGGTTGAAGCTCTGGTAACACAGAGTGGAGGACCGAACCGGTTGACGTTGAAAAGTCTTCGGATGACCTGTGGGTAGGGGTGAAAGGCCAATCAAACTGGGAGATAGCTCGTACTCTCCGAAATGCATTTAGGTGCAGCGTCGTATATAAGTTTATTAGAGGTAGAGCTACTGATTGGATGCGGGGGTTTCATCGCCTACCAATTCCTGACAAACTCCGAATGCTAATAAATGTTCTACGGCAGTGAGGGCATGGGTGCTAAGGTCCATGTCCGAGAGGGAAAGAACCCAGACCAACAGCTAAGGTCCCAAAATATATGTTAAGTTGAAGCAACGCGGTTGGACTGCATTGACAGCTAGGATGTTGGCTTGGAAGCAGCCATTCATTTAAAGAGTGCGTAACAGCTCACTAGTCGAGCGGTCCGGCATGGATAATAATCGGGCATAAACATATTACCGAAGCTATGGATTTGTATTTTAGATACATCTGGTAGGAGAGCATTCTATTTGCGCCGAAGCAGTACTGTGAGGTATTGTGGAGCGGATAGAAAAGAAAATGTAGGCATAAGTAACGATAAAGCGGGCGAGAAACCCGCTCACCGAAAGACTAAGGTTTCCTCAGCCATGCTAATCAGCTGAGGGTTAGTCGGGACCTAACGCGAACCCGAACGGGGAAGTGGATGGACAATGGGTTAATATTCCCATACTTGCTCACACTAAAAAGGGGACGGAGTGCCGTACTTACTGGAGACTGACGGAATAGTCAAGGCCTAGCCTTCGGGCGAAGCTGCTGTAGGGAAAGTGCTTCCAAGAAAAGCCGAAGTGAAGCAACCCGTACCAAAACCGACACAGGTAGTCGAGGAGAGAATCCTAAGGTGCTAGAGTGAATCATGGTTAAGGAACTAGGCAAAATAGTCTCGTAACTTCGGGAGAAGAGACGCCATCAGCAATGGTGGCCGCAGTAAAGAGGCCCAGGCGACTGTTTATCAAAAACACAGGACTCTGCAAAATCGAAAGATGCAGTATAGGGTCTGACACCTGCCCGGTGCTGGAAGGTTAAGGAAGGTGCTTAGGGTTAAACCGAAGGCATTGACTGAAGCCCCAGTAAACGGCGGCCGTAACTATAACGGTCCTAAGGTAGCGAAATTCCTTGTCGGGTAAGTTCCGACCTGCACGAATGGTGTAACGATCTGGGCACTGTCTCAACCATGAGCTCTGTGAAATTGTAGTATCGGTGAAGATGCCGATTACCCGCAATGGGACGAAAAGACCCTGTGAACCTTTACTATAACTTCGTATTGACTTTGAGTAAGTAATGTGTAGGATAGGTGGGAGGCTATGAAGTGGGCACGCTAGTGTCTGTGGAGCCGACGTTGAAATACCACCCTTTACTTACTTGGAGCCTAACTTCTTTTAGAAGGACATTGCGTGGTGGGTAGTTTGACTGGGGTGGTCGCCTCCAAAAGAGTAACGGAGGCTTTCAAAGGTACCCTCAGCACGCTTGGTAACCGTGCGTAGAGTGTAATGGCATAAGGGTGCTTGACTGTGAGACCAACAAGTCGATCAGGTGCGAAAGCAGGACATAGTGATCCGGTGGTTCCGTATGGAAGGGCCATCGCTCATAGGATAAAAGGTACTCCGGGGATAACAGGCTAGTCTCCCCCAAGAGCTCACATCGACGGGGAGGTTCGGCACCTCGATGTCGGCTCGTCACATCCTGGGGCTGGAGAAGGTCCCAAGGGTTGGGCTGTTCGCCCATTAAAGTGGCACGCGAGCTGGGTTCAGAACGTCGTGAGACAGTTCGGTCTCTATCTATTGCGGGCGTTAGATGTTTGAGAGGGCTTGATTCTAGTACGAGAGGACCGAATTGAACAAACCTCTGGTGTATCAGTTGTACCGCCAGGTGCACTGCTGAGTAGCTACGTTTGGAAGAGATAAGCACTGAAAGCATATAAGTGCGAAACTCGCCTCAAGATGAGACATCTTTTAAGGGTCGTGGGAGATGACCACGTTGATAGGCTATAGGTGTAAAGACAGTAATGTCATAGCCGAGTAGTACTAATTACCCGTAGATTTATAGCCTGATATGGCGCACGAAAGTGCAGCAAGGTTAGCTCTTTGTGAAAGTTTTTATCGATTAAAACAGATGTCAGATATAAGACATCAGATAACAGACTTAAAGTCTGAGATCTGAAATCTATCCTCTGATATCTTATATAAAGCCTTTAGGGTGGTTTTAGCGGTGGGGCTCACCTGTTCCCATTCCGAACACAGAAGTTAAGCCCACCAGCGCCGATGGTACTGCTAACGCGGGAGAGTAGGCCGCCGCCAGTTTTTATTTTATTTTTAAAAGTCTCATACAGTAATGTATGAGACTTTTTTTTGTTATATACTCAAATCCAAAACACAATACAAAACACACCACCACACCACACTAAGAACAATACAACCACAATACAATCAGCAATGAGCAATGAGCAATGAGCAATGAGCAATGAGCAATGAGTAATAGGTAATAAGTAAGATCTAATCTCTAAGTTTTGGCTAAAGCCATTGGAATTCTTATTTACTATTAAGCGGGCTAAAGCTCACTTCTATTGAATTGCATATTACCCTTTCTGTTTTTTCATTCTTTATTTTATCACAGACCTTTTCTTTAGTATCATTCCTTCTGATGAACTTACCGCATTTTGTTATCCTGTAAGAATCTGAGTGGGATAATAAATATTGATAACGTTACCTGGATGCCTAAGGGATCGCAACGTAAGGGCATCGAGACAATCTACTATAGCATATCAATATTTGTTATTCATCAGAGATTACTCATTGCTACTCATATTCATGATAAAGAAGATCTCTCTGTTTAATTTATATTATAGGATAATTGAAAACCCGCATGCTTTTATCATTGACTATCTATTGCTCTATGTTTATCATCCATTTAATTTTTCAACAATTTAAAAATCTCTATAAAGAATCTTTACAATGATTCATTCTATAGATTTTTTGTTCCTCGTCATTTATTATCGTTTACAGCTATTATATTCAGAAAGACTTGTCTCCAAAATCATTTGATTTTGATTTCAATGATCTGTAGTATTATAAATCTATATCTCTAGTTTTGTATGCATAAGAATATCCTTTGTATAGGAGTAAAGTGAGATTCTACAGACTTCCGAAAAGCAATTCCCCATTGTGGATAAGTATAAAATTGTATATAAATATAAATAAATCAGTAAGTTAAACTGTATACTTATTAACATTTACTCTATTGGTGTAAACTTTATGTTAAATAAACTTGTGTGGAATGGATGAAGTTTCTATCTTTGCCCCACTGAAAAACGAAAGAGATTCGGTAAGCGCAGAGGAGCTTTTAGATAAGCATAAACATTATATTCTACGAGAGAGACAGACGAAAAAAACTTTTAATTTTTAGGATTTAAAAGTTGCGAGTTAAAATAAAGTTTGTATCTTTGCAGTCCCAATTAAGGGAGCGCAGGAGTAGAGAGATTGAGGGTTAGGAAAGAGATTAAGGTTACTTAAAAAACTTTAAAATTTTCTTTCGAAACATTTGGTCAAATGGAAATAAAGTTTTACTTTTGCACTCGCAAATACGGAGCGACACTGACAGAGAGATTGCTTCGTTAAAAAGCGAAAGATATAAAGATCATTGACATACAATATAACAACCAAGTAAGGAAAAACTAAAGCGTTAAAAAACTTTGAGTGAGTCAGACAAACATACAATGGAGAGTTTGATCCTGGCTCAGGATGAACGCTAGCGGGAGGCCTAACACATGCAAGCCGAGCGGTAGAGATCTTTCGGGATCTTGAGAGCGGCGTACGGGTGCGGAACACGTGTGCAACCTGCCTTTATCTGGGGGATAGCCTTTCGAAAGGAAGATTAATACCCCATAATATGTTGAATGGCATCATTCGATATTGAAAACTCCGGTGGATAGAGATGGGCACGCGCAAGATTAGATAGTTGGTGAGGTAACGGCTCACCAAGTCTGCGATCTTTAGGGGGCCTGAGAGGGTGATCCCCCACACTGGTACTGAGACACGGACCAGACTCCTACGGGAGGCAGCAGTGAGGAATATTGGACAATGGGTGAGAGCCTGATCCAGCCATCCCGCGTGAAGGACGACGGCCCTATGGGTTGTAAACTTCTTTTGTATAGGGATAAACCTAGATACGTGTATCTAGCTGAAGGTACTATACGAATAAGCACCGGCTAACTCCGTGCCAGCAGCCGCGGTAATACGGAGGGTGCAAGCGTTATCCGGATTTATTGGGTTTAAAGGGTCCGTAGGCGGATGTGTAAGTCAGTGGTGAAATCTCACAGCTTAACTGTGAAACTGCCATTGATACTGCATGTCTTGAGTGTTGTTGAAGTAGCTGGAATAAGTAGTGTAGCGGTGAAATGCATAGATATTACTTAGAACACCAATTGCGAAGGCAGGTTACTAAGCAACAACTGACGCTGATGGACGAAAGCGTGGGGAGCGAACAGGATTAGATACCCTGGTAGTCCACGCCGTAAACGATGCTAACTCGTTTTTGGGTTTTCGGATTCAGAGACTAAGCGAAAGTGATAAGTTAGCCACCTGGGGAGTACGTTCGCAAGAATGAAACTCAAAGGAATTGACGGGGGCCCGCACAAGCGGTGGATTATGTGGTTTAATTCGATGATACGCGAGGAACCTTACCAAGGCTTAAATGGGAAATGACAGGTTTAGAAATAGACTTTTCTTCGGACATTTTTCAAGGTGCTGCATGGTTGTCGTCAGCTCGTGCCGTGAGGTGTTAGGTTAAGTCCTGCAACGAGCGCAACCCCTGTCACTAGTTGCCATCATTAAGTTGGGGACTCTAGTGAGACTGCCTACGCAAGTAGAGAGGAAGGTGGGGATGACGTCAAATCATCACGGCCCTTACGCCTTGGGCCACACACGTAATACAATGGCCAGTACAGAGGGCAGCTACACAGCGATGTGATGCAAATCTCGAAAGCTGGTCTCAGTTCGGATTGGAGTCTGCAACTCGACTCTATGAAGCTGGAATCGCTAGTAATCGCGCATCAGCCATGGCGCGGTGAATACGTTCCCGGGCCTTGTACACACCGCCCGTCAAGCCATGGAAGTCTGGGGTACCTGAAGTCGGTGACCGTAACAGGAGCTGCCTAGGGTAAAACAGGTAACTAGGGCTAAGTCGTAACAAGGTAGCCGTACCGGAAGGTGCGGCTGGAACATCTCATTTTAGAGCGTCTTTTAGACGATAAACAAAATTAGTATCTTCGGATACAGAACTTACTTAAAGTTCAAGCTTTAGTTTTTTGTTTGGTTGATTATATTAAAAATACAAAACCCACTAGAAATTAGTAAAGGGATTGAGAGAGACAAGGATGAAGATAGGATGGTCAGTTAAATCTGATATCTGTTATCTGAAATCTGTTAGTCTAACAGACAGTCTCGTAGCTCAGCTGGTTAGAGCGCTACACTGATAATGTAGAGGTCGGCAGTTCGAGCCTGCCCGAGACTACTAATTATAAGACGGGAAGATATAAGACATCAGATGTCAGACAATAAAGTCTGTAATCTGAGATCTAAAATCTGAAGTCTACTAGAGGGGAATTAGCTCAGCTGGCTAGAGCGCCTGCCTTGCACGCAGGAGGTCAAGGGTTCGACTCCCTTATTCTCCACAGTTTTGGAAGACTGATTTAAAAGTTACGGATAGAGCCAAAAACAATATTCGTTCATCAGTTAGACAAGAAGAATTTAAGATCATTGACATTAACGGTAAAGACATCACAAAGAGATAACCGAGCACTTTCGAGTGCCGAGTTTATAAAAATATCGATAAATTTATTTATCAAAAAAATACTGAACTAATTTAATATTAGGAAAGAAATCGTTAAGGGCGTATGGCGGATGCCTAGGCTTTCAGAGGCGACGAAGGACGTGGTAAGCTGCGAAAAGCTGCGGGGATTGGCACACACGAATTGATCCGCAGATGTCCGAATGGGGCAACCCGTCTGGTTGAAGACCAGTCACTCTAAATTTATTTAGAGAGCAAACCCGGAGAACTGAAACATCTAAGTACCCGGAGGAAAAGAAATCGAAGAGATTCCGTAAGTAGTGGCGAGCGAAAGCGGATTAGCCCAAAAGCTAATTTATGTTTAATAGAATGTTCTGGAAAGAACAGCCGTAGAGGGTGATAGCCCCGTATATGAAAGGCATATTTAAGTGATAAATGAGTAGGGCGGGACACGTGAAATCCTGTCTGAATATGGGGGGACCATCCTCCAAGGCTAAATACTCCTGAAAGACCGATAGTGAACAAGTACTGTGAAGGAAAGGTGAAAAGCACTTCGAATAGAAGGGTGAAATAGAACCTGAAACCGTACGCCTACAAGCGGTCGGAGCAGCATTAAGCTGTGACGGCGTGCCTTTTGCATAATGAGCCTACGAGTTAATTTTACTAGCGAGGTTAAGGACTTCAGGTCCGGAGCCGGAGCGAAAGCGAGTCTGAATAGGGCGGATAGTTAGTAGGATTAGACGCGAAACCTTGTGATCTACCCATGGGCAGGTTGAAGCTCTGGTAACACAGAGTGGAGGACCGAACCGGTTGACGTTGAAAAGTCTTCGGATGACCTGTGGGTAGGGGTGAAAGGCCAATCAAACTGGGAGATAGCTCGTACTCTCCGAAATGCATTTAGGTGCAGCGTCGTATATAAGTTTATTAGAGGTAGAGCTACTGATTGGATGCGGGGGTTTCATCGCCTACCAATTCCTGACAAACTCCGAATGCTAATAAATGTTCTACGGCAGTGAGGGCATGGGTGCTAAGGTCCATGTCCGAGAGGGAAAGAACCCAGACCAACAGCTAAGGTCCCAAAATATATGTTAAGTTGAAGCAACGCGGTTGGACTGCATTGACAGCTAGGATGTTGGCTTGGAAGCAGCCATTCATTTAAAGAGTGCGTAACAGCTCACTAGTCGAGCGGTCCGGCATGGATAATAATCGGGCATAAACATATTACCGAAGCTATGGATTTGTATTTTAGATACATCTGGTAGGAGAGCATTCTATTTGCGCCGAAGCAGTACTGTGAGGTATTGTGGAGCGGATAGAAAAGAAAATGTAGGCATAAGTAACGATAAAGCGGGCGAGAAACCCGCTCACCGAAAGACTAAGGTTTCCTCAGCCATGCTAATCAGCTGAGGGTTAGTCGGGACCTAACGCGAACCCGAACGGGGAAGTGGATGGACAATGGGTTAATATTCCCATACTTGCTCACACTAAAAAGGGGACGGAGTGCCGTACTTACTGGAGACTGACGGAATAGTCAAGGCCTAGCCTTCGGGCGAAGCTGCTGTAGGGAAAGTGCTTCCAAGAAAAGCCGAAGTGAAGCAACCCGTACCAAAACCGACACAGGTAGTCGAGGAGAGAATCCTAAGGTGCTAGAGTGAATCATGGTTAAGGAACTAGGCAAAATAGTCTCGTAACTTCGGGAGAAGAGACGCCATCAGCAATGGTGGCCGCAGTAAAGAGGCCCAGGCGACTGTTTATCAAAAACACAGGACTCTGCAAAATCGAAAGATGCAGTATAGGGTCTGACACCTGCCCGGTGCTGGAAGGTTAAGGAAGGTGCTTAGGGTTAAACCGAAGGCATTGACTGAAGCCCCAGTAAACGGCGGCCGTAACTATAACGGTCCTAAGGTAGCGAAATTCCTTGTCGGGTAAGTTCCGACCTGCACGAATGGTGTAACGATCTGGGCACTGTCTCAACCATGAGCTCTGTGAAATTGTAGTATCGGTGAAGATGCCGATTACCCGCAATGGGACGAAAAGACCCTGTGAACCTTTACTATAACTTCGTATTGACTTTGAGTAAGTAATGTGTAGGATAGGTGGGAGGCTATGAAGTGGGCACGCTAGTGTCTGTGGAGCCGACGTTGAAATACCACCCTTTACTTACTTGGAGCCTAACTTCTTTTAGAAGGACATTGCGTGGTGGGTAGTTTGACTGGGGTGGTCGCCTCCAAAAGAGTAACGGAGGCTTTCAAAGGTACCCTCAGCACGCTTGGTAACCGTGCGTAGAGTGTAATGGCATAAGGGTGCTTGACTGTGAGACCAACAAGTCGATCAGGTGCGAAAGCAGGACATAGTGATCCGGTGGTTCCGTATGGAAGGGCCATCGCTCATAGGATAAAAGGTACTCCGGGGATAACAGGCTAGTCTCCCCCAAGAGCTCACATCGACGGGGAGGTTCGGCACCTCGATGTCGGCTCGTCACATCCTGGGGCTGGAGAAGGTCCCAAGGGTTGGGCTGTTCGCCCATTAAAGTGGCACGCGAGCTGGGTTCAGAACGTCGTGAGACAGTTCGGTCTCTATCTATTGCGGGCGTTAGATGTTTGAGAGGGCTTGATTCTAGTACGAGAGGACCGAATTGAACAAACCTCTGGTGTATCAGTTGTACCGCCAGGTGCACTGCTGAGTAGCTACGTTTGGAAGAGATAAGCACTGAAAGCATATAAGTGCGAAACTCGCCTCAAGATGAGACATCTTTTAAGGGTCGTGGGAGATGACCACGTTGATAGGCTATAGGTGTAAAGACAGTAATGTCATAGCCGAGTAGTACTAATTACCCGTAGATTTATAGCCTGATATGGCGCACGAAAGTGCAGCAAGGTTAGCTCTTTGTGAAAGTTTTTATCGATTAAAACAGATGTCAGATATAAGACATCAGATAACAGACTTAAAGTCTGAGATCTGAAATCTATCCTCTGATATCTTATATAAAGCCTTTAGGGTGGTTTTAGCGGTGGGGCTCACCTGTTCCCATTCCGAACACAGAAGTTAAGCCCACCAGCGCCGATGGTACTGCTAACGCGGGAGAGTAGGCCGCCGCCAGTTTTTATTTTATTTTTAAAAGTCTCATACAGTAATGTATGAGACTTTTTTTTGTTATATACTCAAATCCCACAACACAAAACAAATCCAAAACACACCACATCACACTAAAACATTACAACCACAATACAACCACAAAACAACCACAAATCAGTAATGGGTAATCAGGACTGTTCTCAATACCCATCCTGATTATTTATCTAAGTCTTTACCTTTATTCTTTATTCTGAATTTATCCTGGATCTTTTCCTTGTTATCATTACAACTCTAATTATACCCTCTATTGCCATCCTGTAAGGAGTTTCAGCCATAACGTAAAAAGAGTTATAATACTTTTATTTTCAATAGTAAAATAATATTATGATAATTATGGATAATGCTCTTTTGGATGCCTGCAGAATGGCAAGGGGAGAAAGGTTGCTAACAAACTGAAGTATCATACTAATACTCATCATTCATTATAGATTACTTATTGCTCATTATTCATTATCTGACTTTCATCTATTATTTACAAATTGACGCCTTTTTCCCCTAAAATTATTTGTAGTATAGTTTATATTAAATAGAAGTAATTGTGGTAAAAATAAGGCTTATTTAAAGCCATGAAGGAAAGCTTGTAATGAATTACATTTAGATTTGAAAAAAGTCAAAGCAATTAATGATGTAGATAATGAAAAGGAAGAAGGTTTTATTGCTCTTAAGAATAAAATTAGATTGAATCAACCAATTATTGACCTGGCTTAGATAATCATAGAATCATTGTTTCCAATTTAATGTATAGAATTATATAGAAATAAAAAAAAGACTTACATTTCTGTAAGTCTTTTTGCTCCTCCTGCTGGGCTCGAACCAGCGACCCTCTGATTAACAGTCAGATGCTCTAACCAACTGAGCTAAGGAGGAATGTCCTTTGTTTTAAGTGGTGCAAATATAATAGGAAAATCCGTACTAAGCAAGTTTTTATAGCTTAATATTTAGCGAAAATTGCTATTGTTTTATTTCTCAGTAAATTAAAATTGCATAAAATAAATATAATTTAAAAGACAAACACTAAAAATGGGTTTAAAGACTCTATCTTTTGAAACAAGATAAGATATTTCAGCTATAAAATGATCTATACAGGATCACTTTTAACAGATCTGCAGTGCCAAGATCTTTTTTAATTATTCGAAATAATAGAATTTGAAGTGGCTTTATTCTTTGTCTACTAATGTATCCAAATCATTTGTTCTTATTTCTGAAATTAGATTATAATAGGCTCAATTCGTCAATTTTCCTTATGATTGAGAGGGTAATAAATAGAATTTTATTTTTGTTCACAGAATATACTATTTTTGTTATATTTGGTTATAACACTAAACTTGTATTACTTATGAGATCTTCATTCAAGGAGAAATTTTATGAACTTATTCATGATGAATACAAACTCTATTATATAGCTCCTTTTGTTGATGAAATTTCAAATTTCTTAGATGAAAATAGGGATACTTACACTAATATTTTAGACTTTGGATGTGGATTCGGAGACCTTTCTGATGTCTTTTATCAGGCGGGATTTGAGGTTACTGGAATAGATTCAGATATTGAAAGAATAACTGAAGCAAAAGCAAAATATTCAAATGTTAACTTTTTGAATTATAATTATACAGATGTACTGCCTTTTACCGATAATTCATTTGATGTAATTTTTTCAAGCAGTGTTGTACAGTATATAGATCATGATACTTTTTTTAGGGAGTGCCTCAGAGTTTTAAAGAAGGGAGGATGTGTCATTTTTCTTGAAAATCTAAAAAATAATCCCATTACAAGAGTTGGTAGAGCTTATCTGAAATTGAAAAAATTTGATTATCAATCATATCCATGGAATCATTTAACCTTAAAAGAAATTAAAGAAATGAAAAAGTTTTTTAACTTAATCAGGGTTAAAACCTATCATGTCTTTGGTCCTTTACTTTATATATCAGGATTTAAAATTCTGAAACCAATCTTAAAACGGCTTGATAAGATTTTGATGAATTTTAATTTTATAAAACATATTTCCTGGTTAGTTTTAATTATTGGTAAAAAATGATAACAAAAAAGTATTCGAAAGTAAATATAAAAAACTTTATACCGTTCGCTTTTAATATAGTTAGAGCCGATAAAACGGAAGAGTTTTTATCGTTTTTAATTTGGGAAGTTTCTTGGCGTTTTTGTAAAAAGAATATAAAACAAATTCAATTTAATAATACTCTCCCTGATTTGATGATTGAAGGTGGAGTAGATAACCTTCAGAAAGCTTTGAACTCAAAGCTTCGTGAAAGTTCAGTAGATTTTAGTTTAGTGTTTGCTAATGGAAATCATGGGATATTTGGATCAGGAGTAAAGCAGTGTTCAAAGCTATTTTTCCAAGACTATCATGGAACTATTACGGAATGTTTTGATTTTGGAGCTAAGATCGAGGGTATTTTTATAGATAGAAGAGAAAATATTTTCGTTTGTAGTTGGGGGATGGTATTTAAGTCGAGTGATTTTGGATTGACATTTAAAAAGGTTTTGGATTTTTCTTCAAATGAGAGTAGATTCTTATTTGAAACGATAACCGAAACTGAGGATCATGATATACTAATTGGAGAGTATGGAAATATTAAAAAAAATGGTAAATGGGCTTTTGTAGGTTATGTCTATGTATCAAATGATGAAGGAGAGACCTGGAAAAAAAATGACTTTTTAGAAAAACACATCAATAAGCATATTCATATACTAAAATGGGTTCATCAATTGAAATGTTTGATTCTTACAGAGGGTGATGATAAGAAGGGGATTTGGACTAACAAATCTAATAATTATTCATTACAAAGCAAGGATGAAAAATCCGGATGGTTTAAACGGAATAGATTTCATATTCAAAAAGGAGGGTATACAAGCCTCGCCGAGACCAAAGAAAATATAGTATTGGGTACCGATTACTATCATGGAACAAATTTTATTGTATCCACAACCGATCTTAAAACATTTGATTCTGCAATGGTTCCAGATCCATATAGAAGATCTGTAATATTCAGAATGCTTTATTTAGAAAACGAGATTATTTGGGCGAGTTTATACAATCATTTAAGCCCCAATAGAAGCCTACTTATGTATTCTGAAGATTGCGGTAAGTCTTGGTATAAATTTCTGGAATATGATGGTTCTCTACTTAAAATAAGTATAATCAGTAACCAAGTAGGGAACCATTTTTATATTTTGGCAGAAGATCTTATATCTGATGAACAGAAAACATATATCATTTCCCATTAGATAAATGAGTATAAATAAAAAAAGACTTACATTTCTGTAAGTCTTTTTTGCTCCTCCTGCTGGGCTCGAACCAGCGACCCTCTGATTAACAGTCAGATGCTCTAACCAACTGAGCTAAGGAGGAATGTCCTTTGTTTTAAGTGGTGCAAATATAGGACGAATATTTATACCCTGCAAATATTTTTAAGAAAAATTTTCAAAAAATTATAATGTTCCTGTAATGGCTTTAATAATATCGCTTCCAAAGATCAGAGCCATTAATCCTAACAGGAAAATAACTCCCACCATCTGAGCATTTTCCAATACTTTTTGTGGAACCGGTTTTCCTACGATCATCTCATATAGTGTGAATATAACATGTCCGCCATCAAGTCCCGGAATAGGAATAAGGTTAAGGAATGCCAACCATACTGAGAACATTGCTGTAAAGCCCCAGAATGCTGTCCAGTCAATAGAAACACCTCCTTGTGCATCTTTACTTACCGGCATATTCTTTACAATAGCAAGCGGGCCACCCACTTTTTTATAGCCCTGGACTTTCTTGTTGAAAATTAATTTAAACTGTTTAATCTGATAAGTTAAACTCTCAATAGTAAGGGTAAACCCTCTTTTTATAGAACCGAAAAAACTATATTCATTATGAACCATAAATTTCTCAGCTTCCTTGAAAGAAAGAATTCCAATAGTTCCTTCTTTAGATATGGGGATTTTAAGGTCCTCAATCTGATTGTTTCTTGATACCTGGAAATCTACTATTTTCCCTGCATTAGGAACTACCAAAGGTTTTACTTCATCATAATAAGAAACAGGTTTCCCATTGATGGCAACAATTTTATCACCCACCTTTAACCCTGCATCCATTGTAGATTGAGTAACGATCGTATCAATAATAGGAGACATTCTTGGGGTTAAGAATGATCTTGGTTCCGGATCATGAAATGCCATTACTTTTCCATCATCATTGGTTGGGAAAGTAACTTCTTTTCCATTTCTGGAAACGGTTATTTCATCACTTAATAAAACGTCTAGAGCTAGTTTTTTGAAGTCTTTCTGAACTTTTCCGTCAACTTTCAAAATTTTATCCCCATCCTGAAAGCCCATTTTCTTGGCTGCTGCAGTATAGTGAAGTGGGGTTTTGATTTTATCTGCATCAAAAATTGTTTCCCCGTTTTTCCCAACTAAAGCTGAGAATATGATCCAAGCTAGGAAGAAGTTTACTGTAACCCCTCCTAACATAATGATTAGTCTCTGCCACGCCGGTTTAGATCTGAATTCCCAAGATTCAGCCGGTTTTTTCATTTGGGCTGTATCCATACTTTCATCCACCATTCCTGCAATTTTCACATAACCTCCGAAAGGAAGCCATCCGATACCGTATTTGGTTTGCTCAGGATATTTTCTCCAATCGTCGTCAGAAAGTTTTGATATATCGATAGGAACTTCTTCCTTTTTTCCGTTTACCTCTATTACTTCAGTATCAGGTAAGTTCTGAGATAAGAATTTATACTTCCACTTTCCGTTGACTTTCTTCATAGAGAATATGGAGAAGTAAGGATCAAAAAACAAGAAGAATTTCTCTGCTCTGGTCTTGAACCATTTTGCCGGTAAGAAGTGGCCAAGCTCATGAAGAACTACAAGTATAGAGATACTCAGAATGAACTGGAAGAGTTTGATTGCTATTTCCATTAATAAATTTTAGATTTTAATTTGCAAAGGTAACAATTATCAAAACTATGCCAAATAAAAAAGCCTCTCGAAACGAGAAGCTTTGTCATATTTCAGGACTATTTGATTATAAATTGAATGAAACGCCAAGGCTTCCGTTATTACCTACCTCTGCAAATACGCCAATTCTTTCTGTAAAGAAGTATCGCGCGCCGATATGAGCTCCTATTCCAAAGTCTTTTCCAACAACACCTACATCAACACCAGGATAAATATCCAACTTTGGAGGAAGATTTAAAGCTTCTTGCAAGTGGAAATTCAATCTTCCGAAAACAAACACCCGATTGTCTTTATCGTTGTTCTTATAATTACTGAAGTAACCGTTAAGACCGGCCCCCACAGATATAAGCTTATTCAACCCATAATCGTAAGTTCCCGTTATCCCGGTTCCGTATCCCCAGGCACTTAGACCCAGTTGAACCTTTTGATCTCCTTTTCCTGTCCATGCTTGAGCATTGGCCGTGATTCCAAAAAAGAACATCATCACCATAAAAACCAATTTCTTCATAAATTTTATAATTTTTAATGATATTAATAAAAATTACCTGTATCAAAAATGAAACCGAAAGATGTTGAATGCTATGAAAATAGAAGACTTTAATAAATATTAAGATTTATAAGTCCATTTTCTTTATTAAGTATAAAAGCCGTATTTTTATACTTGAGATAATGAATAATTTTAAACAAAATAAAAAGATGGAGATTGCAGGACTCAATTTGGATATCATCTGGAAAAATAAAGCTGAAAATTTTAAAATAATAGAGAATGAACTTCAAAACCTTGAAGCAGATCTGTTTCTATTGCCTGAGATGTTTTCAACAGGCTTTTGTATGGATGCAGCTGAAGTTTCTGACAGGAATGATGAGTCTCTGGAGTTTTTGAAAAAAATCTCAAAAGAAAAAAATGCGGCATTCTGCGGAAGCGTTCCCGTAGAGGAAAATGGTAATTTTTACAATAGGATGTATTTTGTGCAACCGAATGAAGACGTTGCATTTTATGATAAAAGACACTTGTTTTCTTTTTCGGGAGAAGATAAGGTATATACTCCGGGAAAAGACAGAGTGATTGTAGAATATAAAGGAGTGAGATTTTTGCTTCAGGTTTGTTATGATCTTCGATTTCCAGTATTTGCAAGAAATAATGATGATTATGATGCTATTTTATACGTTGCGAACTGGCCTGAGAAAAGAGTGGGTGCTTGGGAACATCTTTTAAAAGCAAGAGCCATTGAAAATCTTTCTTTTGTGTTTGGTTTAAACCGAATTGGAACGGATGGAAATAATTTGTTCTATCAGGAAAGTTCTCATTGTTTCTTTGCAGAAGGGAGAGAAATTTCAAATAAAAATGGAAATATTGTATCAGCTGAGCTGGATATGAATGAACTGAACGATTTCAGAACTCATTTCCAGTTTTTAAATGATAGAGATCATTTCTCAATTGATGTATAAAAATAAAAAAGGCTGAGTTCATATCAACTCAGCCTTTTTTTATCTTAAATATATTGTTGCAGAAGATTAGTTAATGTATTCACATCATGCACTCCGCTTTCCTTCCAAAGAAGTTCCCCATTTTTGAAAACAGCTAAAGTAGGAACTCCTCTTACTCCATATTGTGCTGCAATAGCAGGGTATTGGTCTACATCTACTTTGATGATTCTGGCTCCTTCGCCTATATTTTCTTTTACAGTATTTAAAACCGAGGACTGAACCTTACAAGGCTGGCACCACGTGGCAAAAAAGTCAATAAGTACTGGTCTTTCGGAATTGATGATATCCTGAAATTTTTGTGACATAGTTTTAGTTTAATTAGTTACTTTTTATCTGCTTCGTCCTGGATGCCCTTTACATTTTTCCAACTCGTTCCATCATAGGCTTCCACTCCGTTTTTCTTTAATATTTCCATAGCCTGATCTGCCTGTACTCCTTTATTGCAAAAAACAACTACTTTTTTACCCTTCAGGGTTTCAATTTTGTTTTGAATTTCTGCCAGTGGAATATTGATGGCATTTTTAGCGGTTCCTGCAGCATATTGCTCGGGAATTCTTACGTCTACTAATGTTACATCTGAACTGGTCACTACTTCCTTAATGTTACTCTTGGGAGCGTCTGTTAAATGATTTGTTTTACAGCTACTTAACACTAAAATAGAATATAAAGCAATTCCAAAAAGATTAACTTTCATGAGGCTATGATGTTTTGGATTGACATACAAAATCTGTTGTTGGAAGTTTTTCTGTTTTTTTAATGCCATTAAACCCACCTTCTATTTCAGTAAAGTTTCTGATTCCGTGTGAATTAAGAATGCTGGCTGCGATCATGCTTCTATACCCTCCAGCGCAGTGAAGGAAGAAATGTTCAGAGTCATCAAGATTGCGAGCCCAGTCACTGATGGAATCCAAAGGTCTGTTAAAAGCATTGTCAATGTGCTCTGCAGAATATTCTGTTAATTTTCTCACATCAATTACTTTTGCATCTGGTGTAAACTGCTCTGCAAATTCAGTTGGAGTGATTCTTTTTACTTCATCAATTTCTTTACCTGAGCTTTTCCAAGCTTTAAATCCTCCTTTCAGATATCCAACAACGTTATCGAAACCTACACGACTTAGTCTGATGATGACTTCCTCTTCGGTTCCTTCATCAGTTATCAATAATAAAGGGTGCTTAACATCTACGATTAAAGTTCCTACCCAAGGGGCAAAATCACCTTTTAACCCAATATTGATGGAATTAGGAACAAAGCCTTTATGAAAATCTGCGGCTCCTCTTGTATCAAGAATTAAAGCTCCGGTTTCTTCTGCTATTGTTTCAAAATCTTCCGGAGAAACAGGATTTAGCCCTTTGTCCATTACTGTATCCAAACTCTCATAACCTCCTTTGTTCATGGCTACGTTCATTCCAAAATATTTTGGAGGTGCAGTAAGGCCATCAAGCACTTCTCTAATGAAAGATGCTTTGTCTGGTTGGTTAAGTGCGTAATTTGTCCTTTTTTGATTGCCTAAAATATCTACAGTCTCCTTCTGCATATTTTTTCCACATGCAGAACCAGCCCCGTGAGCAGGATAAACAGTGATGCTATCAGCCAAAGGCATAATTTTGTTCTGAAGACTGTCATACAAAATCCCGGCAAGATCTTCCTGAGTAAGGTTTGTTGCTTTTTGTGCAAGATCCGGTCTTCCTACATCTCCTAAGAATAGAGTATCTCCCGTGAAGATGGCTGTTTCTTTACCATTTTCATCTATTAAAAGATAAGTAGTACTTTCCATTGTATGTCCTGGAGTGTGAAGTACCTTTATTTTTATTTTTCCAATTTCAAAAATCTGATCATCTTCTGCAATAATCGCTACAAATTCAGGTGCTGCCGTAGGTCCGTATACAATTGGAGCTCCAGTTTTTTTACTTAAATCTAAGTGTCCTGAAACAAAATCAGCATGGAAATGAGTTTCAAAAATATATTTTAAAGTGACATTGTCTTTTTCCAGACGATCCAGATAAGGTTTTACTTCTCTTAAAGGATCAATAATGACAGCTTCGTTTTCTGATACAATATAATAGGCACCCTGAGCCAGACAGCCCGTATATATTTGTTCAATTTTCATTGGGTATTTTTTTAATAGTTAAAGATACAAAGTATTAGATAAATTCTAAATCAAATGTTAAATTCAATTGATAGTTTCTTTCAATACTTGTTAAACGATTGTTTAAGTTCTTGTGTTTTTTCAGCAAAAAGAATGCCTTACATAATGGTAAGATGGAAATGCTGTTTTTTATCATGTCTCTCTTGAAAGGCAATTCTTTATCAATACAGTTTTTTAAATTTCAGAAACCATGGTTTGAAATTTGCTTAAACAGGGAAAAGTTGTTTCCCTAGACTATTAATAAAAGTTAGGGGGAGAAATCACAAAATATTTTACAAAAACCTTTATATTTATAAGTTAAAAAACAATCAAATGGCAGACAAAGCACAATTTATTGAAGAATTAAATGCTAGATATACTCCAAAGGGAGATCACATTATACTAGGGAAAGGAATGTTGGATGGAGTAGTAGTTCCCGAAGTGAATGTAACCATTCCATTAAAAACAATCAACCGCCACGGTCTTATTGCAGGGGCAACCGGAACCGGAAAGACTAAAACATTACAGGTATTTGCAGAACAGCTTTCTCATCAGGGGATTCCGTCATTGGTTTTGGATATTAAAGGTGACTTTTCCGGAATTGCAGAAGCAGGACAGATGAACTCTATTATTGAAGAAAGGTATGCGAAAACTCAGCTTCCTTATACTCCACAGGGATTCCCGGTAGAATTGATGAGTATTTCAGGAGGAAAAGGGGTGAAACTGAGGGCTACTGTAACAGAATTCGGACCTATTTTATTAAGTAAAATTCTTCAGCTTAATGATACCCAACAAAGCATCATGTCTATTGTCTTTAAATATTGTGATGATAAAGGACTTCCTTTGATTGACCTTAAAGATTTAAAGAAAGTACTTCAGTATGTGACAGATAATGCACAGGGGAAAGCAGAACTTGCTGCCAACTATGGATCGATAGCACCAGCTTCTTTGGGAGCCATTCTAAGATCTATTGTGGCATTGGAACAACAAGGCGCTGGAGATTTCTTTGGTGAACTAAGCTTTGATGTTCAGGATTTATTAGAAACCAGGGATGGAAAAGGTGTTGTTAATATTCTAAGAGTAGCAGATATTCAGAATAAACCGCAATTGTTTTCTACCTTTATGCTTTCTCTTTTTGCAGAAATCTATATGACCTTTCCGGAAGAAGGAGACAGTGGTAAACCGAAGCTTGTATTATTTATAGATGAGGCACATTTGCTTTTTGATGAAGCATCAAAAACTCTTCTTTCACAGATTGAAACGATGGTAAAGCTTATTCGTTCAAAAGGGGTGGGGATTTATTTTATTACCCAGATTCCTGGTGATGTACCTGAAAGTGTTTTGTCTCAACTAGGATTGAAAATACAGCACGCTTTGAGAGGGTTTACAGCAAAAGATAAAAAGGAAATTTCGAAGGCCGTTGAGAACTATCCAACCACAGAATATTATAACGCTTCCAATCTGATTCAGAATTTAGGTATTGGTGAGGCATTCGTTACAGCTCTGGATGAAAAAGGAATTCCAACACCGTTGGTTCATACTTATCTAATTTCTCCAGAATCCAGAATGGATGTTTTGAGTGAAGCGGAGATTACGGAGTTAACATCCAGTTCAGCGATGGTAGCCAAATATGAAGAAGCAATAGATAGAGAGTCTGCTTATGAAATGTTAACCAGCAGAATGGAGCAAGCAGCCCAAAATCCAACATCCAACCAGAGAGCAAGGCCGGTAAAAGAAGAGCCAGGAATGTTTGAACAAGTGTTGCAGAGCCAGGCAGGTAGAACTTTTACCAATACACTAATGCGGGAAGGTGCAAAAGCTATTCTTGGAATGTTTGGTCTTGGAGGTAGAAAAAGATAATCCAAATGTTATATACAGTAACCTGCTATATTTTGATATATTTTTTGTTATTTTAGCAGGTTATCTTTACTGATGAGAAAATAGTATCGGGTTAAAGAATTGAAATTTTTAATAATAAACACAGCAGTTAACGGGAAAATCAATGTATTCAATTATAGACATAGAAAGTAATGGTGCAGGTTATAGAAATGAATGCATTATAGATATTGCCATCTACAGATATGATGGTCAGAAAATTACAGATCAGTTTATATCCCTTGTCAATCCAGAAGCAGATATTACTCCTTTTGTTCAGAAGCTTACCAATATCACCCCAAAGATGGTGAAAACTGCCCCCAAGTTCCACGAAATAGCCAAAAGAGTTATTGAAATTACCCAAAATACAACTTTGGTAGGGCATAATATTGATTTTGATTACAGAATGCTTCGCCAATCATTTAAAAGGTTGGGTTATGATTTTAAAATCAATACTTTAGATACCATTCCTTTAGCGAAAAAACTAATTCCTGATGAAGTAAGTTATTCGTTGGGTAAATTGGTGAAATCATTGGGGATTCCTTTGACGAATCATCACAGGGCTGATGGAGACGCCAGAGCTACCCTGGAGCTGTTTAAACTTTTAATATCTAAAGATACTGAAAACGAAATTATCCAAAAGCAGCACGAAGAAACCAATGCCAAGAATTATATCAACAAGATTAAGCAATTGACACAGGATCTTCCAAATGAAAAAGGATTTGTTTATTTTCAAGATGAATCAGGGAGGATTATTTTTTCAGACTATGTTCAGGATATCAATAAATTTTCAAAAAAAGTATTCAATTCCAAATCCAAAAAATGGGAACAGGTTCAAAAAGATGTTGAACAGATTAATTTTGAACTTACCGGAACAGATATTATTGCTAAACTGATCCTTAATTCCAAAAATAATAAGAAAAAAGAGGTATTGCCATTCGGCCTGTATTTTAGGAATAATAAATATATTGTTGAAAAAAATACCCTTAATAAAACAGAAAAAGCAATCTTGAAATTCAGATCATTTACTCAAGGAACAAAAGCCGTTCAGTTTATTGATGCTCAGAAAGAATACAATGATGTAGCTGTTTTACAACAGAAAATAGAATTCAGAAAAAGAAATGAGCTTTGGCTAGGTACCGGTAGAAAGTTAGGCGAGAAATTATTTTTAATTATTGAAAACGGGAAAGTATTATCTTTTGGGTTTTATGAGCTCTTTACACAGATACAGACGCTAAGTAAGCTTGCTAAATTAAAAATTAATCTCCAGCTGTCTTCAACGGATTTGAACAATGAGCTGCAGTTAGCTCTTTTGCGTGGCGATTTTGAGACCTTACCGCTGCCTAAATAATAAAGAAAAATAGGGCTTAAATTTTGATTAGAAAGAAGATACTTTTTAAATCAATTTTCTCAGAATAAAAAATAAATAGTATTTTTGCAAAAAATAAATAGAAGCAATGCAAATTCTTAAACAAATAAAAACTGGAAAAAAGGGAGCCATTAAGTTCTCTAAGGTTTGGAATATTTAAAAGACTTGTCTTGCATAAAAAATAATCAATGTGGCAGGCTCTTTTTCTAAGAATCTGCCTTTTTTTATGTTAAAATGAAATTATGAATTCACAAGAATTATTAAAGATCGCCAATGAGTTTGGCACCCCGGTGTATGTGTATGATGCTGAATCCATCAAAGTTCAATACGAAAAACTTACATCTTCTTTTTTAAAACATACTAAGTTTTTCTATGCAGCTAAGGCATTGACAAACATCAATATCCTTAAATATGTCAAAAAGCTGGGTGCATCTTTAGATTGCGTATCTATTAACGAGGTCAAATTAGGATTAAAGGCAGGATTTCCAAAAGAAAAAATATTATTTACTCCAAACTGTGTTGACTTAGCTGAAATAGAGGAAGCAATGTCTTTCGGAGTTCATATTAACATTGATAACATTTCTATTCTTGAGCAATTCGGAAATAAATACGGAAACTCTTATCCTATTTTTGTTAGAATCAACCCGCATATCTTTGCCGGAGGGAACTATAAAATTTCAACGGGGCATATCGACAGCAAGTTTGGAATCTCTATTCACCAGCTTCGTCACATTGAGAGAGTGATGAAGAGCACCAATCTTAATGTTGAAGGACTTCACATGCACACAGGAAGTGAAATTAAAGATCCTGAGGTCTTTCTTCAGGCATTGGATATCATGCTTGAGCTTTCTGAACATTTCCCTAATTTGAAATATCTGGATATGGGAAGCGGATTTAAGATTCCTTATCAAGACAGTGAAGAAGAAACTGACGTTAAAACATTAGGGAGAAAAGTAGAAAAAGTTTTAGGAGAGTTTTCTAAAACAACAGGCAGAAAATTCGAACTATGGTTTGAGCCTGGGAAATTTTTAGTAGGAAAAAGTGGTTACCTTTTAGTGAAAGCGAATGTAATCAAACAAACTACTGCCACCGTTTTTGTTGGAGTAAATTCAGGGTTTAATCACCTGATCCGCCCTATGTTTTATGATTCTTACCACGCTATTGAAAATCTATCCAATCCAAAAGGAGCAGAAAGAATTTATACCGTTGTAGGAAATATCTGTGAGACGGATACTTTTGCATGGGATAGAAAATTACATGAAGTAAGAGAGGGTGATATTCTTGCATTTCACAATGCAGGAGCTTATGGTTTTGAAATGAGTTCAAACTTCAATTCAAGATTAAAACCAGCCGAAGTTTTATTCCTTGATGGAAAAGCTCATCTGATCCGTAAAAGAGATGAATTTGAAGATTTATTAAGAAACCAGATTGAAGTGGTTATCTAATCAATAGAAAATAATATACGAACGGCTGTCCTTTAGGATGGCCGTTTTGTTTTTATGCAAGAGTGGCCAAGTTCAAACAATATGGCTGAAAAAATGAACCCTAAGTCTGGTAGAAAGTATTTTAAAACCGTAAATTTTTAGTTCGCAAAGATACTTCTTTCAGCAAAGGACTTATTTAGAATAGCTGAGTAAAACGCTTTTGCGAACTAAAAGTTATTATACAATGCAAAATCCTAGCGGATGTTGCGTTAAAATAAAAACAATTGAATTAGAGTTTGATGAAAAATTTACAATTTTTTTAATAGTTAAACGTCCCGAAAACTCCAATTAATTGGCTAAATTTGATAGAGCTAGGATGTCTTTATCCTCGATTATTATAATAAAGAACAACCACCAAATCTATTATTTATGGCTAAAAATATAGCAGAGCAAATTGTTGAAATGCTCGAAAGCGCCAATGTGAAAAGAATTTATGCATTAACAGGAGACAGTCTCAATCACCTAAATATTGCGGTGAAGAAAAGCAGTATCCAATGGATTCATGTACGACATGAAGAAGTGGGAGCTTATGCTGCTGCTGCAGAAGCCGAACTTGATGGGCTTGCGGTATGTGCGGGAAGCTGTGGGCCGGGGCATGTACACCTGATTAATGGAGTGTATGAGGCGCACAGATCGCATGTTCCGATGCTGGTGATTGCGTCTACAATTCCCAGTGATGAGATGGGGATGGATTATTTTCAGGAGACCAATACAATAAAGTTATTTGATGATTGTAGCTATTATAATCAAATGATCACGCGTCCTGAACAGGTTCAACGAACAGTTCAAACAGCTATTCAACATGCCATTTCCAAAAAAGGAGTAGCCGTAATCGGTCTTCCGGGCGATGTTTCAGAACTGGATGCGCAGGAAGCAACAACTTCTACTCAAATTTTTAAAACAAATCCCATAATAAGGCCATCAGATGATGAATTGAAAAACTTGGCCACCCTCATCAACGAAAGTAAAAAAGTAACTGTTTACTGCGGGATTGGAGCCGCTGAAGCCAATGTTGAGGTTATCAAGTTAGCTCAATTATTAAAAGCTCCGGTAGGGTATTCATTCCGTGGGAAAATGGCAATTCAGCCTAATAATCCTAATGAGATTGGTCTAACAGGTTTGTTAGGATTTCCTTCTGCCTATCATGCCATGCACGAAGCAGATCTTGTTATTCTTCTTGGGACAGATTTTCCCTATCAGAAGTTTATGCCGGTAAAAAATAAAATCGTTCAGATTGATGAAAGCCCGGAAAGGCTGGGGAGAAGAGCAAAGCTTGAATTGGGTCTTACAGGAGATGTTAAACATACCATTATGGCTTTACTTCCTATGCTGAATGAGAAAACAAATGTTGATTTTCTCAACGAGCAATTGGCATTTTATGATAAAGTAAAAGAAAATCAACTGGAATATGTAAAGGATTCCGGGAAAGAAGATGCTATTCAACCGGAGTATGTTGCTCATACGTTGGACTGGTTGGCTAAAAAAGATGCAATTTTCACTGTAGATACAGGAATGTGCTGTGTTTGGGGAGCGAGATTTATTACAGGAACCGGAGAGAGAAAGATGCTGGGATCCTTTAACCATGGGTCCATGGCTAATGCAATGCCAATGGCTATCGGAGCTTCTCTTTCCCATCCCGATAAACAGGTTATTGCAATGTGTGGCGATGGTGGTTTATCTATGCTGTTAGGAGATATGGCAACCATTTTCCAATATAAGCTTCCCGTAAAATTGATCGTTTTTAATAACAGGGCCTTGGGAATGGTAAAACTGGAAATGGAAGTGGGAGGAATGCCAGATAACGAAACAGATATGATTAACCCGGATTTTGCATTAGTAGCACAAGCCATGGGATATCCCGGAAAAAATGTTCATCAACCTGAAGAAGTAGAAAATGCCATCAAAGAATGTCTGGAGCATAATGGGCCTTATCTACTCAATATTTTTACCAATCCTAATGCGCTGGCTCTTCCTCCAAAGATTGAACTGGACCAGGTTTTCGGTATGACTAAATCTATGGCTCAGCTAATGCTGGGTGGAAAAATGGATGAAGTTCTTGAAACAGTTAAAAGTAATTACAAGCACATTAAAGGGTTGCTATAAAGGTTTGATACAACTATTTTGAAAGCCAGCAGCCTCTATTTTAAAAACTTCATACTTTGTGTGAAGTTTTTATTTTTTATAAATAGGGTAAATATTTACCTTTGCTTATTAATTGATATAAGTAAACAAAATTATGAAAACTATATTCTTATTTTTAGCATTGTGTGTTGTTAACTTTTCATTTGCACAAGATCAGGAAGATCGTGATGATTCTGTTATCAGAGAGAGCAATAAAAATATTTTAAAAATAGATATTAAAGAGCCCTTCATGCAGATCGCAGTGAAGTGTAATGATTTTAAACCTGCTGCTTTCGAAGGAGGAGTTGCTTTGTATAAAAATATCCTGAATAAATATATGTATTCTTATCTAAACTCTGATTTTTATGCTTTAACAGGTGATTTTACATTCATACTATCACTTGATGCTACGGGGAAAGTTGTTGATGTAACAGGTTCACCTAAAGTGGCCAATAGTGAAGTATTTTTTGATGATATGCAGTATGTTGTCAGAAGAATTAAGAGAAACTGGATTCCCGCATCTTGCAGTGGAAAACCTGTACCTTCACAAGTAAAAATGAATATAAACTTTTCTTCCGTATCAGTGGATATGTAAGATTACCGAACTTTAACTATGAAAAAATATCTTTTAATTTTACCTTTATTGATGCTAAGCGGTAAGGCTTTTTCGCAGGCAGCAACAGCTCAATATGAATATCAGAATAGTGCAGATTTTCAAAAAGCAGAATTTCCCGGTGGGGAAGATGCATTTAGAAAAGAGTTTCTGAATATGGTCTATGCTTATGTTGATGTCGCTTTATATGCAATTCAAGGTGAAGTAACCTTCATTTTTAATATTAATTCAAAAGGTAAAATTGATAAACTGGATATACTTCCCAAGTTCAAAAATAATGAGATGTTCATTGATGATATGAAGTATGCTCTTAAAAGAGTAAAAGGAAAATGGAGTCCGGCAACAAAAAGCGGTATTCCGGTAGATTCTAAGGCAATCATGAAAATCAGGTTTAATAATAACACTTATGATCATGATTAAAAATTATCTTCATATGCCCTGAATGATTATGTTTGGGTATGAATTTTTCCAATACATATAAGTCTTTAAAATAGGTTATATTCAGATTATAATTTTGTTAAAATAATCTCCTGACATTCTGTCACAATATTTTGTATCTTTGCAGACTCATTTGTTCGTAGTTTAAAATTCACGGAAAGAATTTGTGTGTTTTTAATCCGAACCTTAAATTGATTATCGTGCAGGAAAAATATATAGACGAAACAAAACAGGGTGAAGCATTTGCGATTGCCGAAAGACCTGAGAATTCTAAAAAACTGTTTTTAGAAAGCTATGGTTGTCAGATGAACTTTTCTGATTCCGAGATTGTTGCCTCCATTCTTAATGAACAGGGGTATAATACAACAATGAAAGTGGAAGAAGCTGATTTGATCCTGTTGAATACATGTTCTATCCGTGAAAAGGCAGAACAGACCGTAAGAATGCGTCTTTCCCAGTTCAAAAATCTTAAGAAAGAAAAACCCAATATGACGGTAGGGGTTTTGGGATGCATGGCGGAAAGATTGAAAACGAAATTCTTAGAAGAAGAACAGCTGGTAGACCTTGTAGTAGGGCCAGATGCCTATAGAGACTTACCCAACTTATTGAAAGAAACTGATGATGGTAGAGATGCCATCAATGTAATTCTTTCCAAAGAAGAAACGTATGCAGATATTAATCCGGTTCGTTTAGGCGGAAACGGAGTTACTGCTTTTGTTACCATTACGAGAGGTTGTGATAACATGTGTACATTCTGTGTCGTACCATTTACCAGAGGAAGAGAAAGAAGCCGTGATCCACATTCTATTATCGAGGAATGTAAAGACCTTGCGAACAGTGGTTATAAAGAGATTACCCTTTTAGGACAGAATGTAGATTCTTACTTATGGTACGGAGGCGGTCCTAAAAAAGATTTTGCCAAAGCATCTGAAATGCAGAAAGCAACTGCGGTTAATTTTGCTCAGTTATTAGATTGGGTTGCTAAGGCCGTTCCGGAAATGAGAATCAGATTTTCTACATCAAACCCTCAGGATATGAGCCTTGATGTATTCAGAATGATGGCAAAGCATCATAACATCTGTAAATATGTACACCTTCCTGTGCAGAGTGGAAGCAATAATATGCTTGAAGCAATGAACAGACAACATACCCGTGAAGAATATCTTGAGCTGATCAGAAAAGCGAAGGAAATAGTTCCGGAAGTTGCTTTCTCTCAGGATATGATTGTAGGATTCTGCAGCGAAACTGAAGAAGATCATCAGGATACATTAAGTCTGATGAAAGAAGTGCAATATGACTATGGATATATGTTTGCTTATTCAGAAAGACCGGGAACACCTGCTCACAAGAAAATGGAAGACAACATTCCGGCTGAAGTGAAACAGAGACGCCTTGCTGAGGTGATTGCCCTTCAAGGAGAGCTTTCCAGAACGAGAATGCAGTCTTATGTGGGAAGAGTTCATCAGATTTTAATAGAAGGAACTTCCAGGAAGAATGAAAACCAATGGAAAGGTAGAAACTCTCAAAATGCAGTTTGTGTCTTTGATAAGCTTGAAGGCCAGAAAATAGGTGACATTGTGGATATTTTTGTATATGATAATACCCAAGGCACACTTTTAGGGAAAATCACAGAATAAATTTAAGTGTTGAAAGCAGTTTACCTTTTTACTCTATTTTCTTTTGTTCTGTTTTCTTGTCAGGCAGAGAAAAATAGGAGTAAATATCCGGATACCGTGGGTGATATAGCTTTTGACAGCAAGTTAGATGAAGCAGGTTTTAAGAAATGTGGAGCAGGAAAAAACAAGCATTTCAGTTTTCAATATTATCACGGACCGCAAAAGTTCGACTATAAGGGAGAAAAAAATGCTATCGTCGAAAAACTTAAAAAAGAAAATATATATTCAGAAAAGAAGATCAATGGTTATATTACCGTTAGATTTTTAGTAAATTGTGAAGGAAAAACAGGATTGTTCAGACTAAAGCATATGAATTCAGAGTTGAAAGATATTGCTTTGGATGAAGAACTGGAAAATAGGCTGTTGAAGTTCACAACATTATTAAATGGCTGGATGCCGAAAGAGATAGAAGGTTTAAAAGTAGATTACTATCAGTATTTAACCTATAAAATTGAAGATGGAAAAGTTTCAGAGGTATTACCTTAGCTTTTTGTTACTTATCGTGTACACCAATACTATTGCACAGGTCAACTGTAATGCAATAGAGGGGGAGGACTGTAAAAAAGCGTGTGAACTTTATAACAAAGCTTCAGAGTTACAAGGTTTCCGCGAGTCTCAGGAAGGTTTTGATAAAGCTATTGAACTTTGTCCGGATTTCTCCAATGCTTATATGGAGAAAGCGGTACCTTATCTTAAAAACGGAGATTTTTCAACCTGGAAAATCCTGATTGATAAAGCCGTTGCCTTAAATCCTAAAATGCACCTTGGTTACAGAGGCTGGTGTAAATTTCAATTTTTAGGGGACTATAAAGGGGCAATTCAGGACTTAGAAGAGTTCCGTCAATATTATCCTGAAGACCTTGGAAGATCTTTAAATGGAGATTATCATTTGGATGTGGTGAAAGCCATGTCCTACAGTGGTTTAGGGAAGAAAGAAAAAGCGGCAGGCATTATCGAAAAGCTTCTGGCTACAAGAGGGTATGTAAAGGGAATGTTTGACCATTACCAGCTTGGCGTTACCTATTTTGAACTGGGCAGATATGATAAAGCTCTGGAAAATTTTGAAAAACAAAGCAAAGAGTACAACTTTGCCGAGAATATATACTTTAAAAGTAAAGTTTCTAAGATCAGAAACAAGGATTATTTGGATTTAAAAATGTTAGCCTTAAAAACGTATGATGAAGGCAAGACAATGAAAGATGTCTACACTCATCATTTTAACAAAGTTTACAGACAGCAGATTGAAGAGCTGTAAAACATTAAATCAATAATCAAAAATTTACTTATGAGCAACGAGCTACAAAACATAAAAAACCGCTTCGGAATTATCGGGAACTTTCCGGCACTTAACAGAGCATTGGAAAAATCGATACAGGTTGCCCCTACAGATATCTCCGTCCTTGTGATTGGAGAAAGTGGAGTAGGGAAAGAATTTATTCCGAAAATCATTCATTCAGAATCCAGAAGAAAACACCAGCCTTATATCGTAGTCAACTGTGGAGCTATTCCTGAAGGGACCATAGACTCAGAATTATTTGGCCATGAAAAAGGAGCTTTTACAGGAGCTACTGCCACCAGGAAAGGATATTTTGAAGTAGCGGATGGCGGAACAATCTTTTTAGATGAGGTAGGAGAACTTCCGTTACAGACACAGGTTCGTCTTTTAAGAGTGCTGGAAAGCGGTGAATTTATGAAAGTAGGATCTTCGCAGGTACAAAAGACAAATGTAAGAATTGTAGCAGCTACCAACGTTAACATGATGAAAGCGATTCATGATGGAAGATTCCGTGAGGATTTGTACTATCGTCTGAATACTGTTCAGATTGATATGCCTCCTTTAAGAGAAAGAAAAGGAGATATTCATTTGCTGTTCAGGAAATTTGCAATAGATTTTGCAGAAAAATACAGAATGCCGGAACTGGAACTGGAGCCAAGTGCTGTTCATTATGTAGAAAATTATTCTTTTCCGGGTAACGTCCGTCAATTGAGGAATCTTGTAGAACAGATGACCGTTGTGGAAAGAAACAGAAATATCACGGCAGAAAAGCTTGCAGAATATATTCCGATGGAAACCCATCTTCCAATGGTCGTTAATAATCAGAGTACACCAAAATCGAATGATTTTGGAAGCGAAAGAGAAATCATGTATAAGATTCTATTCGATATGAGGAACGATATTAATGATTTAAAATCCTTAACTTCGGAATTGATAAAGAACAGAGGAACAGCAGATCTAAGCAATCATGAAAAAAGTCTCATCAACAGAATTTATACTCCTGAAGCTCAGCCACAGGTAAATTCCGGTTCTTTACTATATTTTGAGAATAACGATGCGCCGGCGGTACAAACCCCTACAATCATTTCAAGTCCGGATGACAGCTATGAAGATATTGAGGATATTGAAATAGAAGAAAATAGGCCAGAATCACTTTCTCTTCAGAATAACGAAAAAGACTTGATTATCAAAGCTTTGGAGAAACATAAAGGAAGAAGAAACAGAGCAGCAGATGAACTTGGAATTTCACAAAGAACTTTATATAGAAAAATAAAACAGTATAATCTGGAAGATTAAAAGCACAATAAGTCATGAATGTAAATTTAACACCTAGACCAGTCAATTTTAAATTCGGGGAATATATTAATAAAGGCTTCGAATTTTTAAAGAAAGATTTCGGAAATATTTTTGTTGCATTTTTAGTGTGCATTGTGATGTCAATTATTCCCTTTTGCGGATTGTTAGCAATGGGCAATATGTACAAATATCTTCAGAAACTGAATAAAAACCAGCCTGCAAGCCCCGGGGATATTTTCGACTTTAAAGACTTTATGCCTTATTTTATTTTGCAGCTCATTGTTTTTGCAGCTGTTTTCGTTATTTACATTCCACTAATTATTGTATTGGCATTAACAGGATCAATATCCGGTAGTGATGATCCTAGCCCATTGGCAGCAATTTTTATCATTCCTTACATTATTGTTATAATGATAGCTGTCTATTATTTTGCGTTAAAGGCTTTCTATATTGCTCCTTTAATCAGTCTTAAAGGAATTAAGGATATCAAAACTGCCTGGAATATTTCAAAAGTAATGACTCGTGGGAATCTTATCGCCATTCTTCTTTTCTCATTTGTTATAGGTCTTTTGGCTCAAATTGGAGTTCTTGCCTGTGGGATTGGAATTTTCCTTACCATTCCATTTGTATATACTGCTAATTATTTTGCTTACGAAGATGCCCTTCAACAAATTGAGTTTGATGAAATCACTGAAATTGGATCTAAAAATGAATTTTAAAATTAAAAATATCAGTCTGAAACAGCCATTATTAATGATGGTATTCTTTGCTTTGCTGGGAGTGTTGAATTCATGCTACAGTTTTACCGGATCTTCTCTTACAGATGAAAAAACGGTTCAGATCAATGAGTTTCCGAACAATGCATCTCTTGTAAATCCGTCATTGTCACAACAGTTCTCAACAGATATTCAGAACAGGTTTTTACAAAGAACCACTCTGAAAGGAACAAAATCAAATCCTGATATCCTGATAGAAGGAGAAATTACAGATTATGCGATTACACCTACAACAATCAGTTCCAATACGCAGACCAACCCTGCTGGTGGTGTAGTACAACAGGCTCAGAATAAGCTTACAATTACTGTGAAGGTGCATTACGAAAATAAAGTACACCCGGACTCCAGTTTTGACAGAACCTATAGTGATGAAGCTGCTTTTAACAGTAGTTTATCACAAAGTGAGATTGAAAATTCTCAAGTAAAGATTGTGACAGAAAGAATTATTAATAAGATATTTAACGATATTGTAGCGAATTGGTAAGATGAATCCCAGAGTTTTAGAATTAATAAAAAATCCGAAAAATATTCAGTCAGAAGACCTTGGACTTTTGAAGGAAGAGATTCACGCATTTCCCTATATTCAAAATATAAGGGCTCTCCATCTGTATGGAGTACACCTGTATGAAAAAGAAAACTATCAGAAAGAGCTTTCTATAACGGCAGCTTATACCACTGATAAAAAAATTCTTTATCAACTGATCAACGGGAAAATTCAGCAGGAAGTAAAAGAGAAAATAACAGAAGATAAAACTTCTGTAATAGCAGCTGAAAAGCCTGTTAAGTACAATTATAATGTCAAAGGTTTTCCGATAAAAAGAGAAGAAGCTGCTCCCGCTCCGGAAAAAAATGAGGAAGAAGAAAAGGAAACATGTCTATTACAGACAGAACAGGAGATTAAACATCTCTATGTAAATGGAGAGCGTAACAGAATTCTGTTTGAAGGTGAAGAAAATTTCCTTGATGAAAAAAATACTGAAACCATAGATCTTGAATCTACATTAGAATCAGGAACGCTGGTTACTCAAAAATCTGAACCGGAAACGACAGTATCGGTTCAACAAGAAGAAGAGAAAGTACAGGAGGAAATCGAAGAGAATGCAGGAGAAGATTTTACGCCGGAAACAGTTATTAATGAAGACCAGATCGCTTCAGAAACTGTAGAAGAAAAAGTTGATGAAGAAGAAAATCTGAGTTTTGAGGAAACAGAGTCTTTATCTCCGGAAACAGCTACTAAAGAAAATGTATCTGAAGTTCCAACAGAAGACGCCGAAGCGATTGCCGATGAAGAAGTTCCTGTTTCAGAAATTGAAGAAGAGCTTACAGAACAACCGGATGCAGAATTAAGTTTCCACGCAACAGATGCATTCCTTCCGGATGTGAAAATCCAGGCCAATAATGAAGAAGGTATTGAAGCTGTTGAAGTTTCTCCACTTAATGTAAATAAGCATGAGGAGGAAATGAGACGTCTGATTGAGGAGGTTGAGAAAAAGATGAAGGAGACTAAATCTGTTCTGCAAGATGAGCAGGCAGTGCCGGAAGTTGTTGAAGATCATGAAATCAGCTTTGCAGAAACTCAAAGTTTCCACTTCTGGTCAACCGATCAGGAAAGTTCAGAAGCATCAGAAGAAGTAAATGAAGAGCCAGTACAGGAAACAATAATTGAGGATACAGAATCTGAAGTAGAAGCTACAAAAGAAGATGTTATAGAAGAAGTTGCTCCTGAAGTTCAGACAGCATGGAAGCCTATGAGTCTTGAATCTAATGTGCCTGATTCTTTAATTAATAAACCGGCAGCTCCCGTTGTTCCTGTTGCAAACATTCCTGCAGCTGAGGTCAAAACAGAAAATGCAGAAGTTGTTGAAGAGTCTGAAACAATACTAGAGACCCCTACTGAAGACATTTCTATTGAAGAAGTGGAAGAACAGGCTAAAAATACGGAAGAAATACAAGAAGCTCCAGAAACAGATCTCCAGAAGAATGAAGAAGTTGCTGTAATGAATGTTTCATTCTTTGGTTCAGATATTTCGAGTTTGAAAGTTGGAGAAGCGAAACAAGATACAGAAGAGCCTATAAAAGAAGAGCCAATGAAGGAAGCAGCAATAGAAAGTAGTCCCCAGTCTCCAATCAACAGCAACGTCCCTGGATTTATCAATACTTGGCAAAGCTGGCTGAAAATAGACAGACCAGATGAGGTTGTAAAAGAAAAAGAAGAGATCAAAGAGAAAGCGATCGAAACCTTTATTGAAAATAACCCTAGAATCAGTCAATTAAAAGAGGAAAGTTCATATGTTGTCAAAGAAAAGAATGATGATATTTCCCACTTGATGACCGAAACATTGGCGAATCTTTACTTCGAACAGAAATTATATTCAAAAGCAATTAAGGCATTTGATATACTGATTAAAAAGCATCCGGAAAAGAAAGAATATTTCGAAACCAGGATTAAAGAGATCAAAGATTTTAGAAGTAAAAACTAAAATATAATATAAAAGGTACAGCTGTAATAGACTGTACCTTTATTTTTTATTGAGTTGAAGGCGTTTTTTTGCCCCGAAGTTTCCTCCAGGCTTTTCGCCCGTATACAATTACTAGTATTAATAAAATAATAGCCAGAACAGCCGCAATAATAGGTGCTACCATGGCAAGGATAGTCATGATGCCGGCTCCTGCTGTCTCGGTAGTTCCTACTACAGAATTTCCCAACCCTCCTGTGGTCGCCGTAGAAGCAGCCCTTATTCCTGCAAAACCTGAACTTATGGTAGCTGCCGTTCCGCCACCTGCAATTAGGGCCAGTGCCCATTGTGGAAATGTGCCCAATTCGGCAAACTGACTGGCAAATAGAATAGAACCGGCAACTGTTGCCATAGGAACAGAGATCGTATCCAATAAATGATCTACGAAGGGTATATAATAAGCCAGAATCTCGACAACCGTTGCAATTCCCGTAGTGATGAGGGCAGGCAAGCCCGCCAGCCATTCAAAACTCTCACTCATCGGAATCCAGTGAAAATAGGAAGCGAGACTTACGGCAAACAACGGAAGAAAGACCCTGAAGCCTGTAGCAGCAGATAGGCCAATGCCGATAAAGGCACTAATGACATACGAAAGATAGGGAACTTGATCCAACATATTAATTTTCAGATTTATTGTTTCCTATAAAATTACAAAAAGTATGTGAGATTTGAAGTGTTATGAGGAGGTTAGATTCGGGATTCGGTTGACAAGGTGTGTAGTCTCAGGTTGTATATGCATAATAAGCAAAACCCTATGAAATACAGACTCTATAGAAGTTTGTATAGGCAATTATCTGTGTTACTCTTATCTGTAGTAAGAAAATAATATGCCGAATAAGAAATAAAAACCTGTGATAAGCATTAAACACAGATTTTCACGGATTCTTATTATGTAAAGGAAAATTATTTTTTCTGGGCCTCACAAAGCTTGATAAACTGTGTTTCCACATCCTGAAATTTTGGTGGCATTTCAGAAGAAACCCAAAAAAGCATGGCCATCGTCTTTTCACCAAAAGCTTCTTGGAATAAAACTTTATTTAATCTATAGCATTCCCTAAGCAATCTTTTGATGCGGTTTCTGTGAACCGCTCTCTTGAAATATCTTTTAGAAACAGAAACCCCAAATTTTCCGCTTTCAATCGGAAGAGTAGGCTTATCTTTGAGAATAATGATTCTCAGATTTCCAGAAGTCCTCCATTTACCTTTTTCGAAAAGTAAACTGATTTCTGTATTTTTTTTGAGCTTTTCCGCTCTGGGATATTTGGAATTCTGCATTAATCTTTTTCCACTAAATAATTAATCACTTCAGCAGCAGCATAAAGTCCAAAAATGGCAGGCATATAGCTTATCGTTCCGTAAAAAGATCTTTTATAATTCGTTCCGTCGGTCATTTTCAGGCTTTCTTCGTCCTGAATATCATTGGCAAAAACGCAACGTACTCCTTTGTCAATTTTTACTTTTCTCAGTCTTTTTCTTATCTGTCTTGCAAGATGGCAGTGCTCGGTTTTACTGATATCTCTTACCAATACCTTGCTCGGGTCTGTCTTTCCACCAGCTCCCATTGAGCTTATCACCTTTATTTTTTTTCTTTTAGCAGCAATAATTAAGCTTAATTTTGGAGTTACGCTGTCTATACAATCCAGGACATAATCAAATGGTGATGAATCCAGCACTTCCTCCATTCTTTCAGGATTCAGAAACTCATTGATTTTTGTTAATTTAAGATCAGGATTAATATCCAGCAATCTTTCGGCAACAACGTCTACTTTATGTTTCCCAACAGTAGATCGTAAAGCTGGGAGCTGTCTGTTCACGTTGGTAATGTCTACAGTATCTCCATCTACGATAGTCATTGTTCCTACACCAGCTCTTGCCAGAAACTCAGCTGCAAAAGAACCTACTCCGCCCAGTCCTACTACCAGAACATTTGCTTTAATAAGTTTTTCTAATCCCTCTTCCTTCACCAAAAGTTCCGTTCTTTCCAGCCAGTATTTATCCATTTCTTATCGTGTGTAAATTTTCTAAAATTTGTTCGTTGAGATCTTCCACAGAAATTCCTTTTATTTCCGAAACTTTCAGGTACAATTCTTCGATTTTAAAATCTTCATTGTCAGTTTCTAAAAAGAATTTATCTAAGGGAGTGTTTTTTAAAATATCCTGCAAAGATAAATTATACAAAACAGCTTTTCCAAAACTCAGGTAAAAATTATTGGCCAGAAGATCCTCAGCAATTTTCTGTTTTTTATTAAAACCATGAATAATCATGGGCTGTTCTGCTTTTTTCTTAAAAGAAATTACCTCGTAAAATTTTTTTACACAGTGTACAATAACAGGTTTTTTTGCCTCATTGGAAATATTGATCTGTCTTAAAAAAACTTCCTCCTGAATTTTCTGATCGATTGGAACCAAAGAATCCAATCCACATTCACCTATGGCAAAACAATTCTGGAACATCACGTTTCTCATCCAGTTCAGCTGATGGTCTATATTATTACTATCAATGTCATTGGGATGTATTCCTACTGAATAAGGGGAATTCGGCGGAATTTGATCAATGTCCAAATTGTAAATTCCGTCTCTGATGTATTTTTTATGATGATGAAAATCAAAAAATTCCATAGTCAAAAATACGACTATTTGGAATTAATATAAAATTATTAAACGATCGTTTACAAATGTGTTAAAAATTTCTTAACTTTACTCAAAGTGCACTTCATGAAAAAAAAATTTACTGAAAAACAGATTCACATACTGGATATTGCAGAAGAATTAATTGCAAAAAAAGGGTACGAAGGAACTTCTGTGAGAGATATTTGCTCTAAAGCCAATATCAATGTCGCTATGATCTCCTATTATTTCGGTTCTAAGGAGAAAATGATGTCTTATCTTTATCAATATAGAGTATTAAAGACCAGAGAGAATTTTTCAGAATTTGCGGATACCATTAAAGAAGGAAAGCCAGAAATGCAGATGCGTGAAATGATAAAATACATTGTTTCTCAGCTGTTCAAATACAATTATTTCCATGGGTTTGTCACCCAGGAACTCCGTCATACAGATAATTTAAAAGATGAATTGCTGGATTTTTACCAGTTGTTTGTAAAAAAGCTGGATGAAGTCATTAAAAAAGGAGTTGCATCCGGAGTATTTACCTTTACGCCTAAGCCGGAAGATATTCTTACCATGATTATCGGTTCTACCTTATTTGTGATCCGGAATAAAAATTTTTATGAGCTTTACGTTCCCAGTAAAAATGAAGAAGCCTATGCAAAAGAGGCTGAAAAGAAAGTCAGAATGAATCTTTTATTAAGTGTTTTTGCAATTTTAGGATACGCTGCAGACTAAAATTACGTTAAATATTCATAAAAAAAAATCTATTGACAAAAAAGTTATATTTTTGCAAATTAGTAAATCGGCTGTATAATCCGAAAACTGTTGAACTTTTTATATGAAAAAATATATTTTAGGTCTTTTTGCTGTAGCAGTGGTGGCATCATGTGTAAGCCAGCAAGAAAGAGCAATGAAGAGTGCTGATAAAGATTTTATCTTAAAAGCAGCCAATGAAAACTTTGCTAAGAAAAAGTGGAAAAATGCATTGGCTCTTTATGACAGACTTGCGAACCTTGTAGCAGGAACGGATGACTTTCCTAACGTAGGTTTCAATACAGCCTATGCCAATTACTATGATAAAAGTTATAAACTGGCAGGACATCAGTTTAAAAACTTTGCCGTAAACTTTCCAAAAGACCCAAGAGCTGAAGAAGCAGCTTATATGTCTGCATTATGTTATTATGAAGGATCTATGGATTACAACCTGGACCAGTCAAGTACAGAATTAGCGGTCAATGAGCTTCAAGACTTCCTGAACAACTATCCGAATTCAGAAAGATCAAAAAATATCAGTCAGCTTATTGATGAGCTGTCTTATAAACTAGAATTTAAGGCTTATGAAAACGGAAGACAGTACTTTAAAATGGGAGAGTACAAAGCTGCTAACGTAGCATTGGAAAATGTATTGGAAGATTTCCCAAGTACAAAACTTCGTCCGAAAATTTATGATTATATCATGAAGTCTCGTTATGAATTAGCTTTAAAATCAATTTATAGTCTTAAGGATGAGCGTATTGAAAGTGCTTTAACTTATGTGAAAATGGTTGAAAAGGAACTTCCTAATACAGAATATTCTAAGACGGCCTCTGATCTGAGAACAAAACTGGAAAAAGAAAAGGAACATTTTGTAGTGGTTAAAAAAGAAACCGAAGCAAAAATTGCAGCATTAACAGCTAAGCAAAAGAAAGAGGCAGAAAAGCTTGCCAGCCAGGATAAAAAAGAGCAGCAAGTTAAAGATCAGATTAGCAATGAAAAGCAGGCAAAGCAGATGCAGAGGGATAGTGCGGCACTTCAGACCCCTCCACCTGCAGCGACTTTCAAAATTAAAAGATAATTCGTAAATTTGCCATCTTAAAATAAAAATAATTTTCTCAAAATGAGTGTAAAAGATACAAAAGCAGAAGTAAATACTATTACTTACGACAAAGACAAGATTGAAGATAAAGTAGGTTCAATCTACGAAGCTATTGTTATCATGGGAAAGAGAGCAGAGCAAATCAATGCGGAGATCCGTACGGAGCTTCACAACAAATTAGATGAATTTGCTGTTCACAATTCTACATTAGAAGAGGTTTTCGAAAACAGAGAACAGATTGAGATCTCTAAGCATTACGAAAAACTTCCCAAGCCAACTTCAATCGCTATTGAAGAATGGTTAAATGGAGACGTATATTTTAGAAAAACAGAAGAAAGAAAGTAATTTTCTGTCTTTTTTATAAACAAAGGTCATAAGGGAATTAAGTTCTTTTATGACCTTTGCTGTTTTAAACCCTTATTGTAAGAAAAAATAAGTATTTTAGTATTTCAAAAAAATTAAAGCTAAATGAGTGTTTCCGGTAAAAAGATCCTTATTGCCGTTTCTGGAGGAATTGCAGCCTATAAAGTTCACTTTCTGATAAGAGATTTTGTAAAACAAGGAGCCGAAGTACAGGTGATTATGACCTCCGATGCAGAACATTTCGTAACCAAATTAAGTTTGGCTACCTTATCGAAGAAACCAGTTTATTCCGATTTTTATGATCACAACGGAACCTGGAATAGCCATGTGGAACTTGCTTTATGGGCAGATGTGATGATTGTAGCTCCGTGTACAGCTAATACCTTGTCTAAAATGATCCACGGAATGTGCGATAATCTCCTTATTGCAACATATATGTCTGCGAAATGTCCAGTATTTATTGCCCCGGCTATGGATTTGGATATGTATGCACATCCTTCTACGAAAAGGAACCTCGAATTAGCAGAAAGCTATGGACACATTATCATTCCTGCTGAAAACGGAGAGCTGGCAAGTGGCCTGATCGGGCAAGGAAGAATGGCTGAGCCATCAACGATTTTCAGTTCAATTGAAGCTTATTTTGCAGATCATACAACTGAAAAAAGTTTGGAGGGAAAAACCGTTTTAATTACTGCAGGTCCTACCTATGAGGCAATTGATCCTGTGAGATTCATCGGAAACCATTCTTCAGGAAAAATGGGATTTTCTTTGGCTGAAGAGGCTTCAAAAAGAGGTGCAAAAGTTATTCTAATCTCAGGACCAAGTTCACAAATCCTTACCGATAAAAGGATAGAACTGCATAAAGTAACTTCTGCAAAAGAAATGCTGGCTAAAGTATTTGAGTTTTATGACAGGATCGATATCGGGATTGCAAGTGCTGCTGTGGCAGATTATGCGCCGAAGGATATTGCCAAGGAAAAGATCAAAAAAAATGATGAAAATCTAACCATTGAATTGGTGAAAAATCCAGATATTCTTAAAACAATGGGTGAAAAGAAAACCCATCAGTTTCTGGTAGGTTTTGCTTTGGAAACTCAAAATGAAGAGGAAAATGCCAAAGGAAAACTACAGAAGAAAAATCTAGACATGATTGTGTTGAACTCTTTACGTGATGAAGGGGCAGGTTTTAAAAATGACACCAATAAAATTAAAATATTCACCAAAACAGAGAAAAGAGAATTTGATTTGAAGTCGAAGGGAGAAGTCGCAAAAGATATTCTCAATTTTGTTGAATCTCAGCTTTTAAAATAATTTCAATAAATTTCCGTTTTCAATTTTTAATAAGCAATGAAATCGTCAGAATTTACAAAGGCAATATCTACGGAGATAGTACGATTACATATGACATTAAAAAAAAACAATAAGCATCTCCATATGAAAAAAATTATAAGTTTATTTTTTCTGTTATTTATCTGTAATCTTGGTTTTTCCCAGGAGTTGTTGGCAACTGTTCAGGTAAACTCCCAGCAGATAGGAGGAAGTAACCAACAAGCCTTTAAATCTTTGGAAAAAAGCCTTAGGGATTTTATCAACAATACCAGCTGGACGGGGAAGAAATTACAGAACTTTGAAAAAATCAAATGTGGTTTTTCCATTGTCATTGCTGAAAGAGATGTTAACAAATTCAAAGGAAGTATCGTTGTACAGGCAGTGCGTCCAGTATATAATACTACGTATGAGTCTCCTTTACTGAACCTTCAGGATCAGAGATTTAATTTTGAATACATTGAGAACGAAAATCTTATTTTCAATGAAAGACAGTTTTCCGGAAAGAACCTTACTGATGTAATCAGTTTCTATATTTATCTTATTTTGGGTTATGACGCAGACAGCTTCCAGTCTATGGGAGGGACTCAATGGTTTTCAAAAGCTCAGCAGATTGCTCAAAATTCTCAAAACAGAAACTATGACGGCTGGAATACAATCAACGAACCGAGAAGCCGTACTATATTAATCAATGAAATTATGAATCCCAACTGGAGCCAGTTGAGATCTACCATGTATACTTATCACAGATCAGGAATGGATAATCTTTTTAACCAGGATCAAACTCCGGGTAAAAAAGTGATTTTTGATGCCCTTATGCAGCTTAAGATGTATGAGAATACTTTCCAACAAGGGTTTTTCTTCAATCTTTTCATGGATACAAAGAGCGATGAAATCTTCAATGTTTTCAATTCCGGTAATAATGGCGGACTTATCCTTAATGATCTGAAGCAGACTATGATCATTCTTTCTCCTAAAAATAGTGATAATAAGTGGAATAAGTGGAAGGTTTAGAATCTTTCTTATATGAGAGGTGAATGCATGAAATGGCTCCGTTGTTTTTGGGATAATGATTTTGAATTTTTCATTGGTGTTTGATATTATTTTCTATATTTGTTATTATAATACTTAATTATTACTAAATCTTAATATTATGAAATCAAAAATCAAATCACAAAAGTTAACCAGAGATCAACAAAAAAACATTTTGGGAAGTGGTCCAATCTCTTACGGATGCAGTGGCTGCTGCTTGTGGGCAACTCAAGACGGTGTAAGAACATGTGTAGGATATTATCCTCCTAACAGAGATTGTACTTGCATGGTTTAAAATATTGTATTGAGATATATATGAATTGATCTCAATTCTAATAAAGATAAAAGCCATATAAAAACAGGAATTGTATTTGTAGTCGGCTGTAATTTTAAGAGTAATCCTCAAAAGCCTCAGATCGCTTTAAGGATTACTTTTTTTAATATGTTTATTAAGCTATGTTGGGTTGTTATTTCAGTATTGTGATTTTTGAAACTGGTCTAATGGTAGGTTTTCCCCGTTTCAATATGGAGATTTAAAAATTTCACAGGATTGCCATTCTCAGATATTGAATACTGACTTCTAAAGTTCTATATTTGCATTTAAAGTAACTCGTCGTTTATCCATGCTTTCAAGAATTTACATTAAGAATTTTGCCCTGATTGATACCCTTGAAGTATCATTGAATAACGGTCTTCAGGTAATTACCGGAGAAACAGGAGCTGGGAAATCCATTATTTTGGGTGCATTGCGCCTTATTCTCGGAGAAAGGGCAGATGTAAAATCAATCTCAAAAGCAGAAGAAAAAAGTGTTGTAGAAACTGAGTTTGCATTAAATAATCAATTCAAGAAATTCTTTATTGAAAACGATCTTGATTATGAATTGCAAACCATTATCAGAAGAGAAATATTACCATCCGGAAAGTCAAGAGCATTCATCAATGATGTTCCGGTAACGCTGGATATATTGAAAGAACTTTCTTCTCAATTAATTGATATTCATTCTCAATTTGAAACTTCCAATCTTTTTACCTCAGAATATCAGTTTAAAATCATTGATGGACTTTCTGAAAATAAAAAGATCATTGATGATTATCAGCAGGAGTTTTCAGCGTTTCAGAACTTGAAAACATTGCTGAAAAAGTTGAAAACACAACTTTCAGAAGCCAATAAAGAAAGTGATTATAAAGATTTTCTGCTTAACGAACTTGAAGAATTAAAACTGGATGATGTAGACTATGAAGATATTCAAAACCAGTTATCTATTCAGGAAAATGCAGGAATGATCTCTGAAAATGTAAGTCAGATTCTGTCAAGGTTCCATCAGGAGGAAATTGGAATTCTTTCATTCTTTAATGAAGCCAAAGCTAAGCTTTCCAGAATTGCGGGTATTTCAACCAGTTTTGCTGAATTGGATCAAAGACTTGAAATCTCATTTGTAGAGTTAAAAGATATTATTTCCGAGTTGGAACATGAATCAGAAAAACTGGAGATCAATCCGGAAAATATTATCGTTCTTACCGAGTTGAATAACAAAATCAATGCTTTATTCCTTAAACATAATGTTTCAGACCTTACTGAGCTGATTGAGATCAGAAATGAACTTGCAGGAGATCAGAAAGGAGCTTCAGAGCTGGAAGCACAAATTATTGAAACTGAAGACAATATTACTATAAAAGAAAAGTCTCTTCAAATTTTAGCTGCAAAACTTTCCAAAAACAGAAAAAAAAATGTTCCGGTTTTTATTAAAAAAGCAGAGGGACTTCTTAAAAAGCTAGGTCTTGAAAAAGCGAGAGTAGATATAGAATTGCAGGATGCTGAAGAGTTTAATCTATTTGGAAAAGAAAATATCCAGCTTTTATTTCAGGCCAATTCAGGGTTTCCTTTAAAGCCTATTCAGACAGCTATTTCCGGTGGGGAAAGATCAAGGGTGATGTTGGCGGTAAAAAAGATCATTGCAGAAAGTGATGAGTTACCAACATTGATTTTAGACGAAATTGATACCGGAGTTTCAGGAAAAGTAGCTGAAGAAATCGGAAATCTTATGCGTGAAATGTCTGAAGATATGCAGCTGATTGTTATTTCCCACCTTGCACAGGTTGCAGCCAAAGGAAATGATAATTATAAAGTGGTAAAGCAGGATATTGCCGGGAAAACTCAATCTACCATCATTCCACTGAGTGATGGTGAAAAACTGAATGAAATTGCACAGTTGCTTTCAGGAAGTAAGATTACTGAAGCAGCTCTTGCTCAGGCTAAAGAACTTATTGGCTAAGAGGCTGTAACGTTTTTTACCTTATAGTTACTAATGTAAAAAACTCAACTATGTTTCTAAAGTTCCTTAAGCTAGAAATTAAAAGCTTTTTTCGTGGTACCTCTTTAGGGATCAATCTTACCATGAAGATTTTAAGATTCATTGCGATTCTTTATTTCATGGGTTGTCTTACTGGTGGGGCCTTTCTGGTCTTTATGTATGTACAGGAAGAAATGCATCAGGATCCTTTAAAGATTGTTTCCAAATTCTTACTTATAGGCTGGGTGGCAGATTTAGCCATTAAATATCTCTGGCAGGAAATTCCAACGCAGAATATTAAGCCCTTTCTTACTTTGAATATTAAAAAGAGAACCCTGGTCAATTATCTTTTAGTAAAAACCTTTTTTTCAGCCTTCAGTTGGCTGAACTCTCTCTTTTTTATTACATTTTCTGGAATTGCATTATTTCACGGCTATAGTGTCGTGGGAGTTTTGTCGTGGCTGATTGGTATTTCATCATTATTTTACCTGAATAGTTTTATCAATATTTTTCTGAACAGTACAGAAAAGATTGCCATTGCTGTGGCGATAGTATTTGCGATAGTAGGCGCGTTAGGGTATTATAATATTATCCCGGTACTTTCTTATTCAGAAATGACCTTCTATAGTCTTTATGAAAATCCATATCTTTCACTGATTCCTATTGCTTTGTTTGCCCTATTTTGGATCTTCTGTTTTAGGTATATCCGTAAAGAATTTTATCTGGATCAGGGACTTGAGGCTAAAAAATCAGTAGGAAAAACAGAAAATATTGCATTTCTGAATAAATATGGCGTCATAGGAACGTTCATCAATAATGATATTAAAATGTTGAAGCGTAATAAAGTAGCCAAAGGGATTCTTTTGGGAAGTTTTATGTTTCTTTTCTATGGATTGCTGATGTATACTTCTAAAGCTTATAAAACTCCGGCAATGACTATGTTTATGGGACTTTTTGTAACCGGTGGTTTTCAGTTTCTGTTTGGACAAAGAGTTCCTGCGTTTGACAGCTCTTATTACCCTCTGATGATGACCCTGAATGTCCCTTACAAAGAATATTTAAAAGCCAAGTGGTGGCTGATGAATATTGTGACTGGAGTTTCAATTATTATAGCCGCTGTCTATACTTATTTTGGATGGGAAATTTATGTTACTTTTTTTGCTGCCGGACTTTATAATATTGGAGTGAATTCACAATTTACCCTTTGGTCCGGAGCCTTTAATAAGACTCAGATTGATCTTAATTCAAAAGAAAAAAGATTTGGCCAGAAAAATAGTTTCAATCTAAAGTCAATGTTGTTGATGATTCCTAAAATGTTGCTTCCTATGGCTGTATTCGCCGGTGCAAAATCCCTTTTTGGAATTACGGCAGGCGTTATAAGTATTGCCATAATGGGACTGATAGGATTTTTACTGCGGGAAAAAATCTCTAACATCATTGTAAGGCATTATAAAAGAGAAAAATACAGCACATTAGATGCATTTAAAAATAAAGACTAAGCTATGATCACTATCAATAATTTATCTAAAACATACGGAACAGCAACCGTTCTGAACATTGAACATCTTGAAATTCCTAATGGTGAGACTTTTGGTCTCGTAGGAAATAATGGGGCTGGGAAAACGACTCTTTTCAGTTTAATGCTAGATCTTATTCAGGCAAGTACAGGTTTTGTAAGCATTGATGGAATAAAAGTAAATGAATCAGAGATCTGGAAAAACAAAGTTTCCGCATTTGTAGATGATTCCTTCCTTATTGGTTATCTGACTCCGGAGGAATATTTTTATTTCATCGGTGAATTGAGAGGACAGAATAAGGCTTCCGTAGATGATTTTTTAAAGCCCTTTCACGATCTTTTTAACGGTGAGATCCTTACATCCGGTAAATATATCAGGGATCTTTCGAAAGGGAATCAGAAAAAAGTAGGAATTGTAGGAGCCATTATTGGAAATCCTGAAATCATTATTCTGGATGAACCATTCGCTAACCTGGATCCCTCTACCCAGATCAAGCTTAAAAATCTCATCAAAGAATTATCAAAACAGGACGGTGTAACTTTTCTTATTTCCAGTCATGATTTATCCCATACTACAGAAGTTTGCGACAGAATTGTAGTGTTAAACAAAGGACAATTAGTAAAAGATATTCAAACAACACCTGAGACCCTGAAAGATCTGGAACAGTATTTTTCAGATCAGGTATCCGGCCCGAATGAATTGGCCGGATTATAAATTTAAAAGTCAGGAACGTTCTATTTCCTGTCTTTTTTTACCATTCAAATAATTCAAAGTAAAAATATTTTTTTTTGTGTAACCTTTTACAATTTTGATTGTCATTATAGTAGAAACAGTATTAGAATGAAATTTTTGTTCGGAAATAAAAAAGATGATTTGTTGAGCCTTCTGAAAAAACAGGATCCGGCTGCACAGAAGCTTTTCTATGAACAGAATGTAAAGAGATTTCTAAGTGTGGCAAAAAGTTATGTAAGTGACTTGTACCAGGCGGAAGATTGTCTTATTAAAGCATTCTGTAAAATATTTAAGCATATAGAAAGCTTCAGGGAAGAAGCAAATCTGGAAAGCTGGGCAAGGAGAATTGTTGTAAATGAATGCTTGAACTTTATTAAAAGTCATAAAACGGTATTTTATCTCGACGAGATCAATCAGTCTTTTCAGGAAGATATTCATGAACCGAACATTGAATTTGATTTTAATGCACAGGAATTGCTGGATCAGTTGCCGGATGCTTACAGGATGGTTTTCAATCTGTATGTATTAGAAGGCTATTCTCATCAGGAGATTGCTGATACCTTGCAGATTTCTCTTGCAGTGAGCAAAACACAGTTGTTCAGAGCAAAAGAAAAATTAAGAAAGATCTACTTTCAACAACAAAAAAAATTGAAAAATGAACACGTCTAAAGATAATTTTGAATGGCACATCAGAAAACAGATTGAAGAACGGGAAATTATTCCTTCCAGAGATTTGTGGTCTGAAATTGAGCTGCAATCCGAAAATAAAACGATCACAGGATCAAAAATAAACTGGTTTTTAGTCGCTGCATGTATTGTGCTAAGTTTCAGCTTAGGAACGGTTTTATTTTTACTGAAAGACTCATCATCTGTTCAACCCGAATTGGTAAAGAAAACACCGCAACATGATGTGGAACAAGTAATCACTATGCCGGAGCAGGAGCCTGCTCAGCTTGCAGAGAAGAACAACACAAAGAAAGAACTGAAAAACACTTCCATTCCAAAAGGAACTGAAGAGATAGCAGCTTTACCTATAACGAAAGAAAGTAAATTGAGCTCCAAAGAAATAATGGCTGAAAAGAAACTTGAAATACTTCAAATTCAGACTCCTAAAATTCTTGCAAAGACAGACTCTTCAAAAGTTCAGATAAAAAAGAAAAAATATGTGGATCCCTCCACACTTCTCTTCTCAGTAGAACATAAAGATGTGATTGAAAAAACAAAAGGTGGAAGCAATGTGGCTACTATAGAACTGAATACTAAATAATTATCTCCAAATAATAAAAAAATAATAACATGATCAAGAAATTAATCGTAATGGGAATGGTGTGCCTTGTTTCGACATCATTTTTTGCGCAAAAGAAGTTCAATATCAATTTGTCTAAAAAAGATACTGAAGTAAGCCCTATTGTGAAAGAGAAAGTTGAAGAATATGCAACAAAAATTAATGCAATTATTCAGGAAGAAAAGAAATTGATGGGTGAAGAGATTGAGGTATTGAAATCCAGAAATCTTGATACTGCAGATTTTAATAGAGAAAAAGCTCAGATTGCAGACCGCTATTCAGAAAAAATGGATAAAAGAATTGAAGATCTTGGATTTGATCTGGATGAGGTCATCCAAAAGCAGGTCAGATATTCACTTTTAAATACTGATGTGAACTCTAATGAAGAACTTAAAGCAAAGCTGTTAAAGAAATTTCGCCCAACGAGAAACCTTACCGGATATTTTTCTTATGGTGTAATGACGCTTACCAATAATCTGCCAGATAATGAGTTAGATAAGAATATAGGATACGCTAATAATCTTGAATTTGGATTAAAGCTAAACTATCAGCTAAGCAGAACAAGCCCGTGGGCAGTAATTTCCGGATTAGGATTTTCATGGAGGACCATTAGAATGGATAATAATATGTTATTTACAAAAGGTCCGGAGTATGGAGTTGCTCTTGAGCAATATAACGGAAACCTGAGTAAAAATAAATTGAGAACAGGCTATATTATGGTTCCGCTAGGAATGCAGTATAATTTTTCAAAACTTAAAAATGGAGGAATGGATATTCAGTACCGAAATTATTACAGAGGGTTCAAAGTAGGAGCCAATGTATACGGAGGAGTGAAAATGACGACCAATAATATTGTAAAAGGAAACGAAGGCGAAATAAGAAACAAAGGAAATTATCAGGTAAATCCTTTTGTGTATGGAGCCCAGCTTACCTTTTCGTATAACAGTATCAGTGTATTTGTGAAGAAAGATTTTAGTAATTTCTTTAAAGACAATTATTTTAAAAATGATAAAGCTCTTATTTTCGGAGTTTCTATTGGAATAGAATAATACTTATTCATATCAATTAAAAAACACTGGAGAAAGCTCTCCAGTGTTTTTATTTAAAGTCTATGAATGAAAATTAGAATTGTTATTTCAGACTGCCTACCATATCTTCAGGTTTTACCCACTCATCAAACTGTTCCGCAGTTAAAAGGCCAAGGTTAACGGCCTCTTCTTTGAGAGTTGTTCCATTTTTGTGGGCTGTTTTTGCAATTTTTGCAGCATTTTCGTATCCAATATGAGTATTTAAAGCCGTTACAAGCATTAGAGATTTATCTACAAGTTCTTTAATTCTCTCGTGGTTGGGCTCAATACCTACAGCACAGTGGTCGTTGAATGAAATACATGCATCAGCAATAAGTTGTGCAGATTGAAGGAAGTTATAGGCCATTACCGGTTTGAAAACATTCAGCTCGTAATTACCCTGAGTTCCTGCAAAAGAAATCGTCGTGTCATTCCCTAGAACCTGTGCACAAACCATTGTTAAAGCTTCATTTTGAGTAGGATTTACTTTTCCAGGCATGATGGATGATCCAGGTTCGTTTTCCGGAATATAGATTTCCCCAATTCCTGAACGAGGTCCGGAGGCCAGTAATCTGATATCCTGAGCAATTTTGAATAAAGAAACCGCAAGTTGTTTTAAAGCGCCGTGGCTTTCGACAATCGCATCATGAGCGGCTAATGCTTCAAATTTATTCTCAGCTGTAATAAACGGATGGTTAGTAAATTTTGCAATATATTCTGCGACCTTTACATCGTAGCCAGCGGGTGTATTTAAGCCTGTTCCTACTGCGGTTCCCCCCAAAGCAAGTTCAGAAAGGTGAGGGAGTGTGTTTCTTAAAGCTCTTAATCCAAATTCCAATTGAGCAACATACCCGGAAAACTCCTGTCCCAATGTAAGTGGAGTTGCATCCATTAAGTGCGTTCTTCCGATTTTTACGACATCTTTGAAAGCTTTGGATTTTTCAGCAAGCGTATTTTTTAATTTTTCAACCGCCGGAATGGTAACTTCCACTACTTTTTTATAGGCTGCAATATGCATAGCCGTTGGATAAGTATCATTGGATGATTGGGATTTATTCACATCATCGTTTGGGTGAATTTCAGATTTCTCTCCTAATGTTCCGCCATTATTCACATGAGCACGGTTAGATACTACTTCATTCACATTCATGTTTGACTGAGTTCCTGAGCCGGTTTGCCAGATCACCAGAGGAAACTGGTCATTTAGTTTTCCTTCAAGGATTTCATCACAAACTTTAGCGATCATGTCTCTTTTTTCAGAGGAAAGAGCTCCCAAATCAGTATTGGTGTAGGCTGCAGCCTTTTTTAAATAGGCAAAAGCCTCAATAATCTCGTGAGGCATAGATCCTTCAGGACCAATTTTGAAATTGTTTCTTGAACGTTCGGTCTGCGCACCCCAAAGTTTATCTGCAGGTACCTGCACTTCTCCCATGGTGTCTTTTTCTATTCTGTAATTCATTGTGGTTGAAATTTTATAGTATTTTTATTCCTGAAGCCTTGTTTTTATCTTTTTTGGCTTCATTATTTGATTAGTATAAAGGTACTTATAAACTCAAAAACTCGCAATTTATAATCATTATAAATATCAATTTTAATGACTGATTTTGCTCATATTTTTTTATTGGAAGCCGTATTTTTGTACAAACAAAAAAATTGAATGGAATTTAGATATCAGGATCCGTATCCAATTCAGAAAGATGATACGGTGTATAAAAAGCTTACATCAGATTATGTAAAGATTGAAAAACTGGGTGACAGAGAAATTTTAACAGTTGACCCAAAGGGATTGGAATTATTGGCTGAAGAGGCTATGGCAGATGTTTCTTTCATGTTGCGTTCTTCACACTTAGAAAGCCTTAAAAGAATCATTGATGATCCTGAAGCTACCGATAATGATAGATTCGTTGCTTATAATTTATTACAAAATGCTGCTGTAGCGGCTGAAGGAGCTCTTCCTTCTTGCCAGGATACAGGAACGGCAATCGTAATGGGTAAAAAAGGAGAAAACGTTTATACAGGAGTGGATGACGGTGAATTCTTAAGCCGCGGAATCTATAATACGTATCAAAAAAGAAACTTAAGATATTCTCAGGTGGTTCCTTTAACGATGTTTGATGAGAAAAATTCAGGATCTAACCTTCCGGCTCAGATTGATATCTATGCTAAAAAAGGAGATTATTATGAATTCTTATTTTTAACAAAAGGAGGAGGTTCTGCGAACAAAACATTTCTTTACCAAAAAACAAAATCTTTATTAAACGAGAAATCTCTTGAAGAATTCGTAAAGGAAAGAATCTCAGATCTTGGTACAGCAGCTTGTCCGCCCTATCACTTAGCATTGGTCATTGGAGGAACTTCAGCTGAAGCGAACCTTGCCGCGGTGAAAAAAGCTTCTGCAAAATACTATGACAACCTTCCAACAGAAGGAAATGAAGCCGGTCAGGCATTCAGAGACCTTGAATGGGAAGCGAAAGTTCAGAAAATCTGCCAGGAAAGTGCTATTGGAGCACAGTTTGGAGGAAAATACCTTACCCACGACGTAAGAGTAATCAGACTTCCAAGACACGCTGCTTCTTGTCCGGTAGGAATGGGAGTTTCATGTTCTGCAGATAGAAATATCAAAGGAAAAATTACAAAAGACGGGATCTTCCTTGAGCAGTTGGAACAGGAACCAAAGAGATTCTTACCCGCTACACCGCCACACCTTGAAGAAGCTGTTGAAATTAACTTGAATAAGCCAATGCCTGAAATCCTGGCTGAGCTTTCAAAATATCCGATCAAAACTAGACTAAAACTTAACGGAACTCTGATCGTAGCAAGAGATATTGCTCATGCTAAGATCAAAGAAATCATCGACAGCGGAAAACCAATGCCGGAGTATTTCAAAAATCACCCAATCTATTACGCAGGACCTGCAAAAACACCAGAGGGAATGGCTTCAGGAAGTTTCGGACCTACAACAGCAGGGAGAATGGATGTGTATGTAGATGAATTCCAAAGCCATGGCGGAAGTATGATTATGCTGGCAAAAGGAAACAGAAGTCAGGATGTTGCCAATGCTTGTAACAAATACGGAGGTTTCTACCTAGGATCAATTGGAGGACCTGCTGCTATTCTGGCAAAAGATAATATTGTATCCGTAGATGTAGTAGATTTCCCTGAGTTAGGAATGGAAGCGGTAAGGAAAATTGAAGTAAAAGATTTCCCTGCATTCATCATTACCGATGATAAAGGAAACGATTTCTTTGCAGATCTAGCTCATTAATCAGACAAAAAGACCTTGAGAGCGGAGATATGAGCTGTTTATATGAGCCTCAAATCTCCTTTCTCACCGTCTCAAAATCTATATAGAATTAAAATAAATTAAAAAATAGAGCCGGTATCTTTTGTGTAAAAAAGAAAAAAGCTTTATTTTTGCCTAAAATCTTTAAGAGAATGATAACTATTTTATCAGCATTTTGGCCGTTCTACCAGTTCCTTTGGACTGTATTCTTTATTACTATGTTCTTAGTAGGATTCTGGTGTATTTTTATGTTCTTCGGATTAGTTATCCCAATGTGGCTAACTGAAGGTTTGAAAGAGTACTTCGGAAAAGTGAAGCCTTTCGATCCTGAAGATATCAGAAGAAAGCTTGTTACTGAGCAGGAAGGTGTAGAAACTATTTACAGCCAGCCTAAAGGAAACGGACCTTTCCTTCATCACGATCACGGACATCATCATTAATTGATTGTCATTGCTTTTTCACCTGAATTCTGAAAAAGTAATATCAAAGCAAAACAACATATATAAACCGCTTAATTTTTTTAAGCGGTTTTTCTATTTATTATTCCTCAGATGCTCCGGAGATAGCCCAAACTTCTTTTTAAAAGCACGGGTGAAATTCTGAAGATATTCGTAACCACACTCTATGGCGATTTCTTTAATCATAATGTCTCTGTCTGTAATCAGTTTTCGGGCTTTAAGCATTCTAAGTTCAGAAATATAATGACTGATTGTAACGTGATATTCAGTTTTGAATTCTTTTCTGATGAGGTTTTGATTGACCCCAATCAACTTTCCAATTTCCTCTGCTTTAATATTCCGGTGATAATTTTCATCAATGAATTTTTTTGTCATTTCAGGAATTTTTGATCCTGCCTCCATGTTATTCTTTTCGTTAAACTGCTCAAAAATAAGAATTAGAAGTTTGATAATTTTTGCTTCAGTAAACAACTTCTGCATAACTCCCTTTTTAGAATAAGCTAAAATTTCTTTTAAAATTATATGCATTTCAACGGTCATATTTGGGGGAGTAGATTTTTGGAGAAAAATAAAGTTATTATGGATCATATTCTCCAGAATTTCTGCCCCTTCTTTGTTGGTTTCCGGATTGATAAGGTTTAAAATATATTGATAATTAAGCTGGATATGCAGATACTTTAAACTTTCTTCGTTGTTAGTCCATAATTCAGCTTTATTTTTCTGTGATGAATAATGGAGGATGTACTGATTTTTCTTGAATAAGAATTGGGTATCACAATCATGAGCCTTCAAATAAATATCCGGACTTAATAAGAATAAAAGATTGAAGCTTGAAGTAGATTCAAGCAAATATGATCCTTTAGATGCAGAAGAACTCTGTATACTAATTTCAATATTCTCCGATCTGAAAACCACCTCTTTTTCCTGTTGATCCCCCATACAACACATTTTTACAGCCATAGTACCACTTAAAGCTTCCTTTATAGGATAACTAAAAATTCGGAAATGATAACCCGGAATTAATTTTGAAAGGTACTTTTGCGCAAAATTAAATTAAATTTAGAATAATTAAAAATAATATTTATGATTAGAGATTTATATTTTGCAGTGCGAAATCTGGGAATTGGAATATTGCTGATGGGAGGAAGTGCATTAAGTGCCCAGCAAAGCTGCAATAATACAAATCCGGGAAATAATGCTGGGGATTTGGGGTGTGTAACCTTTACATATCAGGGGCAATTAGTTACTTATACTACGGTAAGGACTGCGGATGGAAAAATCTGGCTTCAGCAAAATCTTGGAAGTGAAAGGGTTGCGGAGTCTATAGATGATGAACAATCTTACGGAGATTTGTTTCAGTGGGGAAGATGGGATGATGGGCATCAATTACGGGCTTCTTCTACAACTTCTGTACCTGCTGTTAACTCTCCGAATGGTCTAGAAGGAGGATTCTTTATTACAGGATCTCCTGCATGGTGGTCTACTAATGGGCTCAATGATAAATGGGCTGGTACTGGTTTTTCAGAAGTAGCAGAGTCGGTGGGTATTGATCCATGTAAAGCAATAGGGGATGGCTGGAGATTGCCCACTCAGGCAGACTGGACAGACGCTATTGAAGTTACAGGAATTCATTCACCAATAAAAGCATATGCAGGATTTTTAAAATTACCTATGGGAGGTTTCCGTAGTTCATCCAATGGAGGTATTACTTCTGCAGGACAAAAAGGATACTTCTGGAGTTCTACTCCTACTGGTATTGGAGGAAAATATTTGTACATAGGAACTACCATTACTAATGCCTCTGCGGGAGCTTCACGAGGACAAGGGTCTTCAGTAAGATGTATGAAAGTAGAGTCAGAACTTGGAACTTCTGATCTCAATTTGAAGAAAAAAACGGTTGAGGTCTTTCCAAATCCTGTGAAAGGAATTCTTACGGTAAAAAGTACTTCTGTGATTGAAGGAATCAAGATCATTAATGCTGTTGGGCAAAGTATAATGGCTCCATTCTCAGATAATCAGATCAACATGAATACTCTTCCCTCTGGTTTATATATGATAGAGTTAAAATTAAAGAACGGAGAATCTGTGGTAAAGAAAATTATGAAAGACTAATTTTTTTAACATTTGAATCAATATATCTGTTAGATTTCCGTTACATACGATAGTTCATTACAATTACTTTTATTGAAAGGCTCATGGAATTTTTTTCATGGGCCTTTTTTATGCTATGTTGATCCTTGTTTAATCAAAAAAAGAATAAAATCATCACTGCAAAAAAGAAATTAATATTATATTCGATAAAAATAAAGATATGAAAAAATTCTATTTTGTTGTTTTGTTGATCATTACAACGGTTGTTTTCGGGCAGATTAATTATACCATTTCACCCAATCCGTTTAATGAAACAGATGCAATTACCCTGACAGTTCCAGGCGATCAGATTGATGAATCGGTCTGGGGAGTAACTAATCATTCAATTTATATGTGGTCCTGGTCCTTTGATACCAATTATCAGAACAGCCAGGATTGTCCAACCAACGGAAGCTGGAACAACTCCAATGAATTGAATAAGCTTAATTACAATATTTCAACAGATACATATACTCTAACATTAACGCCAACGGCTTTTTTCGGTAGAACAGGAATCGGAAGATTTGGATTTTTATTAAAGGATAAAACCGGATCACATCAGACTTCACCTGATATTTTTGTGAATGTAGGGGTACTGAATTTAAATTTAACGAATCCAACTGCAAACAGCCTTACAACAGTTCCAACAGGGAATTCAATTAATATTACGGCAACAACGAACGTTAACGCTACTTTTCAACTTAAAGCCAATGGGGTTGTAGTAAATTCTACATCTACACCCTCTCAGTCTTATTCCTATAATTACATGGTATCTCAAGACGCGAATATGGAAGTAATCGCCACAGAGGGAAGCAGCTCAAAAAATGTAACATTTATTTTACAGGTTCCCCGAAATGTTGTTTCTGAAGCCATACCAGGTTGGATCAAACAGGGAATAAATTATGATCCGGCAGATCAAACGAAGATTGGGCTTGCTTTGTATGCTCCTCACAAAAACTTTGTCCACGTGATCGGAAGTTTTAATAACTGGGTTGTGAATGATACCTATCTGATGAAAAGAGATACCGCTAATCCCGATCTTTACTGGATTGAATTAGATGGATTAACTCCACAACAAATGTATACGTTCCAATACAGGACTAATGATTTGAAAAAAGTGGCTGACCCTTATTCTCCTCAGATCTTATCATCTTATGATGACCAGTGGATTTCATCTTCTACCTATCCGAATCTTCCGGCATTTCCGGCGGGACAGGATTTTGAGGTTTCAACATTCAAAACGGGGCAAACTCCTTACAACTGGCAGGTGACCAATTTTCAAAGGCCTGCAAAAGAAGATCTTATGGTATATGAGTTGTTGTTAAGAGATTTTACACAGGAAAAAAACTGGCAGTCTTTAATTAACAAAATTTCTTATTTAAAAAATCTAAAGATTAATGCCATTGAATTGCTTCCTATTATGGAATTTGAAGGAAATCTTTCCTGGGGATATAATACCTCTTTTCATTATGCTTTAGACAAAGCTTATGGAACACCTGAAAAATTCAAAGAGTTTGTTGATCTGTGTCATCAGAACGGGATTGCTGTCATTCTTGATATTGCCTTTAATCATGCAACAGGGCGTTCTCCTTTGGTAAGACTCTGGAATATAGATCCGGATGGTGATGGTTACGGAGATGTGGGAGCTAATAATCCTTATTTCAATCAGGTTCCTAAACATTCATATAATGTGTTTAATGATTTTAACCATACCAGTCCTTCAACTCAATACTACGTTGAAAGGTGTCTTCAGCAGTGGTTAAAGGAGTATCGTATTGATGGGTTTCGTTGGGATTTGACAAAAGGCTTTACGCAAAACTGTTCTGAAAATGATGAAAACTGTACAAATGCTTATCAGCAGGATAGGGTAGATATTATGAAGAACTATGCAGACAGACAATGGGCACTGGATCCTAATTCTTATATGATATTTGAGCATTTGGGAACTGATGCAGAAGAACAGCAATGGGCCAATTACAGAGTGGCCGAAGGAAAAGGAGTAATGCTTTGGAATAAACAAACAGAGCCTTATAATCAAAATACGATGGGGTATAAAGATAATAGCAATTATGACCGCATGAATCACAATCTTCATGGTTTTACCGATATGCGTGCTGTGGGATATGGAGAAAGTCATGATGAAGAAAGGCTGATGTTTAAAAATCTCGCTTATGGAGCGATCAATGGAAGTTATAGTGTAAAGAATTTAAATACGGCTTTGGAAAGGATGAAAACATTTGGAGCTACCTTCTTTACCATTCCCGGTCCTAAGATGATCTGGCAGTTTGGAGAATTAGGCTACGAATTCAGCATCAACCGATGCACGGATGGTAGCATTAACAATGGATGCAGAACTGATGAAAAACCTGTAGCCTTCACATTAGGATATGATACCGATGCCAACAGAAAGGCAGTTTATGATACTTGGGCAAAGATTATTGATATCAGAAATACCAATCCGGTATTCAAATCAAAGACTTACACCATAGAGTCAAACAATCTTGCCAATGATCCTGATGGGCTTATCACAAGAATTTATGTATATGACAATACAATCAACGGAATGAAAAACGTAGTAGTTCTGGCAAATTATTCTACTGCTGTACAAAATGTTGTTCCTTATTTTCCTTATGCTGGCCAGTGGAAAAACCTGATGGATGATACAGTTTCAAACATCGCTTCAACAACAGCTCCTATCACTTTACAGGCCGGAGAATTCAGAATTTTTGGAAACTATGCCGGTGCTTTATCTACGTCTGATGTGAATGCTGCAAACAAGCTATCCCTTCAGATTGCTGATAACCCGATCAAAAATGGTGTTGCAAAATTAATATTTAATAAAGCCAGAAATGGAGAAATCATGATCTTCGATAGAAGTGGTAAAAAGTTGGATTCATTTAAGTTGAATAAAGAAAATGGGACTTATGAACTAAGAGTCAATTATCCGTCGGGAATGTATCTGGTTCATCTGAAATCAGAAAACGGAATGGCTATTGAAAAAATGATCGTGAAATAAATACAAAGGCAAATTGGCAATTCAGCGAATTTGCCTTTTTTCTTGGTAGTGATTATCCGCTTTTTGCATATTTGAAAAATTAGTCTACCTTTGCACTAGATTTATCAAGAAAGGTGGAGGGATTTGGCCCAATGAAACCTTAGCAACCTACACGATTCCAAAAGTGTAAAGGTGCTAATTCCAACCCGATGGGGAGATAAGTGAAGTCAATATTTCTTATACGAATTCCATTTCTTGAAGTCTTGTGTAGCTGCAGAATCATCTGCGGAAGAATATTATTAATTGGCAAGAACAAAGATGAAAAAATTAAGCACCGCTCTATTACTGCTAGGGACAATTTTAGTCGCTGCCCAGGAGGAGGAGGAAAAAGGAAAACAAATCGAAGACATTATCATCGTCGGAAACCGTAATGTTAAAAGAACAAAATTGGAGACGCCGGTTCCTGTAGATGTAATCAATATTGATAAAGTCCAAAGATCATCTCCACAAATGACGGCTCAGGACATTCTGAATTATGTGATCCCTTCATTTAATGCTGTAAGACAGTCTGCTTCTGATGGAACGGAGCATATTGATCCTGTAACACTAAGAGGAATGGGGCCGGATCAGGTGTTGGTATTGCTTAACGGGAAGAGAAGACATACGACTTCCCTGGTAAACTATCAGAATACGGTAGGAAATGGATCTGTAGGAACAGATTTAAGTACAATTCCTGTCATTGCTATTGAAAAAATTGAAGTGTTAAGAGACGGTGCAGCAGCACAATACGGTTCTGATGCCATTGCAGGAGTAATTAATATTATTCTAAAAAAGAATGCAGGCGCTTCAGCAAGTTTAACTTATGGATTAAGCGGAAGAAATGATGGTGATACTTACCAGGCCGGCGTTAATTATGGAACTTCTTTGGGTAAAGATGAAGGTTTTATCAATCTTTCATTGCAGCTAAGTCACAGAGGAAAAACAACGAGAACCCAAAATCACGATCTTGATATTTTCGGAAATAATTTTGCCTACGAATTTGCAGATAACCCAGATATTGCAAGACAAAATGATGATGATGAAATAAATAAAAGAGGATTAACAAGAGACTATTTTAATTTCCAGATCGGAGATGCCCAAATCAGACAAGGGCAATTGTTTTTCAATGCAGAATACCCTTTGAACGATAACTTTAAATTCTATTCCTTTGGTGGTTTCAGCATTAAAGAAGGAAAAGGGTATGGTTTCAGAAGACTTCCCAATGAAGATTTTAATATTGTTAAAGAAATATACCCTAACGGTTTTCAGGCAGTTCTGAATTCTCAGATCTACGATATTTCCTATGCTGTGGGTGCGAAATATAATGTTAATAATTGGCTGATAGACCTGAGTAATACCTTTGGGAGCAACACCTTCAATTATAACGTAAGCAATACCAATAATGCTTCTTTAGGTATAAAATCACCCACCCGATTTTATGCAGGAGCTCATAGTTTTCTACAAAATACCATTAATCTTGATGTTTCAAAAAAGATAAAGAACTTCAATATTGCATTCGGAGGAGAATTCAGGTTTGAACAATATCAGATCAAAGCAGGAGATGAAGCTTCTTATACCCAATATGATGAGAATGGAAATATTGCTACAAAAGATTCTAAAGTGATCGGGGCAGGAGGTTCACAATCCTTTATTGGTTTTTCAACAGATAATGCCTTAAAAAAAGACAGACATGCAACAGCGGTGTATGCTGATATTTCCTATGATCTTGCTAAGAAACTGAATATTGATGCTGCTGCCCGATTTGAAAACTATTCAGATTTTGGAAGTACCCTGAACGGGAAGTTGGCTGTAAGGTATGAGTTTGTGAAAAATTATGCAGTAAGAGCAGCCGTAGGAACAGGGTTTAGAGCGCCATCACTTCAGCAGCAGTATTTTAATAACTCTTTTGCGGATATTTCTACTTCAGGTGATGGAATTGTAAGGAAAGGAATTTTTAATAATGATAGCCAAGCCGCACAGGTTCTGGGATTTGATAAATTAAAACAAGAAACATCTGTAAACGGAAGTGCGGGATTTACCTTACAACCTGCCAAAGGCTTATTCATTACGGTAGACGGATATATCATTAAAGTGAAAGACAGAATTGTCATTACCAGCAATATCACAGATTCCAGATTATCTGATATTTCAGTAGTAGGAGAAGGAAATGCAGTAGAAAGCGGCAGATTCTTTGCCAACGCGATTGATACGGAAACAAAAGGAGTAGATGTAGTGGTTTCCTATGATTGGAAACTGGCAGGTGGAAACTTAAATATCAATCTTGCCGGAAACTATACAGAAACAAAAATTACAGACTTTCATTTTCCTGAACATCTGGGAACGCCTCAGAATGAATTTTTTGGCCCGGATCAGATTAATATTATTGAAACTTTATCCCCAAAAACAAAAGCTTCATTAGGGTTGACATATGGAATTGGGAAATTCAATTTTCTCGTAAGAAATACCTATTTTGGTAAAGTCATAAGAGACGGATTTCCTTTCGGAGAGGTTCAGGAGTTTTCACCAAAGGTGGTTACCGATATAAGTGTAGGGTATGATATTACAAAAAATATCAACTTTACGGTAGGAGCTAATAACGTATTGGATGTTTTCCCGGATCTTCAGATCTATAAAAATTCATATTATGGAGTGTTTAAATATGCACCGGTTCAAATGGGTACATTGGGAAGCTATTTCTTTGGAAGGCTTAATTTTAATTTTTAATGAGTAAATGAGTACTGCTTCACATCAGATTGGCTGGAAAACAGCCGCAGCTATTGTCGTTTCCAATATGATAGGGACAGGGATTTTTACAACCCTGGGATTTCAATTATCAGATATTACCAATACCTACAGTATTTTCCTGTTATGGATAATCGGAGGAATTCTGGCGCTGTTCGGAGCTTTCTGTTATGCGGAATTAGGCTCCCATTTTAAAGGAAACGGCGGTGATTTTATTTATCTTAAAGAAACGTATCATCCTTTATTTGGATACCTGATAAGTTGGATTTCCTTAATTATTGGGTTTTCTTCACCAGTCGCATTGGCAGCTTTAGCCATGTCGAAATATCTTTCTGTATTTGATTATTCATTCGGAAATGGCTTTGCGATTGCAGCGATCTTTTTGGTAGCTATTTCCTTGTCGTTCAGTTTAAAGACTTCAAGCCGGTTCCATAATTTTTTTACATTTATCAAAATTGCTTTTATCATTATATTGATAATTTTGGGTGTGGGATTATCAGACTCTCCACAAATAGGAAATAGTCTGAATTTCAGTGACAGCTGGCAGAATGAAATGATGCTTCCTGCCTTTGCTACCTCATTGGTTTTTGTTACCTATTCCTATACCGGATGGAATTCAGCGTCTTATATTGCCGGAGAAATAAAGGATGTTCAGAAGAGTCTTCCTAAATCACTGATTATAGGAACCGTTTTTGTGACGGTAAGTTATATTCTGGTAAACTATATCATGCTGAAACATGCTCCGGTAAGTCAACTGGCAGGAAAAGAAGATGTAATGGGTGAGGCTGCGGTGAATATGTTTGGGATTTCCTTGGGAAAAATTGTCAATATTTTTATTGCATTACAGCTTATTGCAACAATTAGTGGATACTTATGGGTAGGTTCAAGATTGACTCAGGCCTTTGCAAAAGATACCCGTATCTGGAAACCTCTTTCAGTAGGAAATAAAAAAGGAATTCCGGTGAGAGCGATCTTTGCTCATGCAGTTATCGCGACCATCATAATTTTAACAGGAAGCTTCAAGGAGATTTTTGTATATACCGCATTTATCCTTCAATTATTTGCCAGTTTAGCAATTTCGACGGTATATTTTCTAAAAAAGAAGGATAGAAAAATATTTAAATCTAATGCTTTTTATATTTTTCCGACTGTTTTTTTACTATTCAGTTTTTATATCCTTTATTTTACCTTTATTCATAACCCCAAAGAAAGTTTAATAGGACTAGGAATTATTGCTGTAGGACTCATTTTATATTGGATTGACAGAAGACTTTCCAAAGGAGTTTAAAGGAATATTGAAAACCTAAAAAAGAGGACGGGCCAATTCGTAAAGAGATCTTTTTATTATTTTGTTTCCTTGATCCCTAATGCTCAAAAATTTATACTTTACTTTTGAATTAATAATCCTTATCTTTGCACCCACAAAAATTCGACAATGTCTAAATCATTAATTCCAAAATTAGAAGCTATAAAACAAAGATATAATGAGGTTGCAGACCTTATTATACAGCCTGATGTCATTTCAGACCAAAAAAGATATTCTTCTTTGAACAAAGAATATAGTGATTTGGGAAAAATTGTAAGAGTTTACGATCAGTATAAAGGTGCCTTAGACAGCATCGAAGAATCTGATGAAATTATTGCAGATGGCTCAGACAGAGATCTTGTAGATCTTGCAAAAGAAGAAAAGCTGGAAGCACAATCTAAACTTCCGGGGCTAGAAGAGGAACTTAAAGTTCTTTTAATTCCTAAAGATCCTGCCGATGACAAAAACGTTATCGTTGAATTACGTGCCGGAACCGGAGGTGATGAAGCTGCAATCTTTGTGGAAGATGTTTACAGGATGTATACCATGTATTTCAAAACAAAAGGATGGAGACATGAAGTAACAGATTCTAATGAAGCTGCAAAAGGATACAAGGAATTGATCATGAAGGTGGAAGGAGAAGGTGTATATGGAATCATGAAATTCGAGTCTGGAGTTCACCGTGTACAACGTGTACCGGAAACAGAATCTCAGGGTAGAGTTCATACCTCTGCAATTACGATAGCCGTTTTACCGGAAGCGGAAGAAGTAGACTTTGAACTGAATCCTGCTGATATTGAAATGCAGACTTCACGTTCAGGAGGTGCCGGAGGTCAGAACGTAAACAAGGTTGAAACAAAAGTACAGTTAACCCACAAACCTTCAGGAATGGTTGTGGTTTGTCAACAGGCTCGTTCTCAGCTGGCTAACCGTGAATTGGCAATGGAAATGCTAAGAACCAAGCTATACGATATCGAACTTCAAAAAGTACAGGGAGATATCGCTGCACAACGTAAATCTATGGTTTCTACGGGTGACCGTTCTGCAAAGATTAAAACGTACAATTATCCACAGGGAAGAGTAACAGATCACAGAATCAACAAATCGATGTATAATCTGGATGCTTACATGAATGGAGATATTTCTGAAATGATTGATGCTGTAATTATGGCTGAGAATGCAGAAAAAATGAAAGGAGAAGAAGAAAACTACTAAAAGTTTCAAAAAATAAAACAAAGCCTCTGATTTTTTCAGGGGCTTTTCTTTTAAACGTACAACGAATTCAAATTATTAAACCTATGAAAAATTACAAAATTATTTTTTTGCTGTTACTCACGATGATGGGGCAGCAGCTTAGTGCACAGACAGAAGTAAAGAAACCAAAAGAAGTATTTGAGCTTTTCTTCGGATCTTTTTTGAATAACGATGAAGCCACCCGTCTTAAACTGAATGATTATCTGAGACCTACAGTGGAAGGGAAAGACGCTTTTGATGTAAACTTTAAAGAAAATGAAGAGGGGATGATAAAAGCAAGTGCAGAGAGTTTTCTTTCAGTATTTCCTAAAGCGGCCACTTCAGCCTGTCAAAAGGAAGCTGAGGATTATTTCAGAATCTTATTTTCCAATTTCAGAAATGCTAAACTTATAATTAAGGACATCAAAGTTGTTCAGAATGAATATATAGAAGATCAGAAAATTGCTGAGGTGAAGTATACTGTAAGTTTTAAGGTACCTGCAAACCCAACCCCTGAGCCTAAAGTAGAGCCTGCAAAAATTAAGGCTGATGACCTGAAAAAATATTTGCTTCAGATGACGCAGAATATAAGTAATGCTGATAAAACAATCACTACAGACCAGGAATTCAGTTTATATGAATTGAAGGAAGGTGATAAAATATACTACTGGAATGGAAGTCCGGATGAAATTGTAACCAATCTTACCGATTTCTATTTTGATAACTTATAATCAGTGAAGGATTGATTAATAGATTATTAAATAATTAAAAGTCCCCCAAAATGGGACTTTTTTTATTTCACATACTTTATGTATTTTTGATAAAAACCGTTCAGTATGAATTTTAAACCTATGTTATTAACTGCTGGAGTTCTGTTTTCAGCATCTTTTTATTCTCAAACAATGAATTATCCAAAAGCATTAAAGGGAAGTCAAACCGATACTTACTTTGGAACTGCAGTTTCTGATCCGTACAGAGATCTGGAAAATGATTCTGATGCTACCAAAAAATGGGTAGATGAAGAAGTTGCATATAGCCAGAATTACCTTTCAAAAATTCCGTTCAGGGATAAAATTAAAAACCAATTGAAAGATATCTGGAATTATGAGAAAATTTCGGCACCTTTTAAAGAAGGAGACTATACTTATTATTCTAAAAATGATGGTTTACAAGCACAATCAGTTTTATATAGAACCAATAATAAAACTAAAGCTACAGAGGTATTCTTAGATCCAAATAAATTCTCAGAAAAAGGAACCACTTCTTTATCTAATCTTTCGTTTAACAAAAAAGGAAATCTTGCTGCTTATTCTATTTCAGAAGGTGGAAGTGACTGGAATAAGATTATCATCATTGATGCTGTTACCAAAAAACAGATCGATGAAACTTTGGTGGATGTAAAATTCAGTGGAATTTCATGGCAGGGAGATGAAGGATTCTATTACTCCAGTTATGATAAACCGAAGGAAGGAACTGTACTTTCCGGAATGACTGATAAACATAAAGTGTATTTTCACAAGCTGGGAACAAAACAGTCTGAGGACAAATTGATTTTCGGTGGAGAAAAAACGCCAAGAAGATATCTGGGAGCGAGCGTTTCAGACGATCAGAGATATGTAATCATTTCAGCAGCTAATGCAACCAATGGAAATGAATTGTTTATCAAAGATTTGAAAAAAGGAGGCGATTTTGTACAGATTAATAAAGGATTTGATATCAATGCAAATATTGTAGACACTCAGGGAGATGACCTTTTCATTTCTACAGATAAAGATGCCCCGAATATGCGCCTTGTAAAGACAACAATCAGTAACCCAGCTCCTGAAACATGGAAAGATGTCATTCCACAAACAGAAAACGTATTGGGAATTTCTACGGGGGTGGATATTTCTTTGCAACATATATGATTGATGCCATAGATCAGGTAAAGCAATACGATAAAACAGGAAAACTGATCAGAGAAATTGAACTACCAGGCAAAGGAAATATTTCAGGTTTTGGAGGAAAGGAAAAAGAGAAAGAAATTTATTATTCTTTCAGTAATTATATTACCCCTGGAACTACGTATAAATTCAATGTAGACTCAGGGAAATCAGAAGTATATCAAAAACCAAAGGTGAAATTCAATCCGGATGATTACGTTTCTGAACAGGTATTTTACACTTCCAAAGATGGAACAAAGGTGCCTATGATGATTAATTATAAGAAAGGAACTAAACTTGATGGTAAAAACCCGACGATTCTATACTCTTACGGAGGTTTCAATATCAGTTTACAACCATCTTTCTCAGTAGTGAATGCCATTTGGATGGAAAATGGAGGTATCTATGCTGTTCCAAACATCCGTGGAGGTGGTGAATATGGTAAAAAATGGCATGATGCAGGAACAAAAATGCAGAAAAGAAACGTTTTTGAAGACTTTATTGCAGCAGGAGAATATCTACAAAGCAAAGGTTACACTTCAAAAGAATATATGGCACTTTCCGGAAGATCAAATGGAGGTTTATTAGTAGGAGCAACAATGACTTTACGTCCTGATTTGGCAAGAGTTGCATTTCCAGGAGTTGGAGTGCTAGATATGCTAAGATATAACAAATTTACAGCGGGAGCCGGTTGGTCTTATGATTACGGGACAGCAGAAGACAGCAAAGAAATGTTTGAATATCTGAAATCATATTCTCCGGTACATAATGTAAAAACGAAAACATGTTATCCATCCACAATGATCATTACCAGTGACCATGATGATAGAGTAGTTCCGGCTCACTCTTTCAAGTTTGGAGCAGAATTACAGGAAAAACAAGCTTGTAAGAATCCTATTTTATTGAGAATTGAGAAGAATGCAGGACATGGTGCCGGAAGATCAACAGATCAGGTAATCGGTGAAAATGCAGATTTGATATCATTTGCATTGTATGAAATGGGAATAAAGAAATAGTGATTAAAAAATAAAATATTTAACGTAACGACTAATTTTTAATAAATTAGTCGTTTTTTTATGCTTAGTTGTGTTTATAATTGTTATTTTTACGCCGGATATTTAAAGTTTATTAATCTTAGATTAATTAAGTAATTATGAAAAAAAGAATTTTACTAGTTTGTGCATTGGCAGCAGGACTGTCTAGCTTTAATGCACAGAGGTGGACGCCAGCCTCACAAAAAACGTCTGAAGTAAGAAAAGAAGTAGAAGTTCAATATTCTTACAGATTAGATTTACAGTCATTGAGAAATACTTTAAAAGATGCTGTAGAAAGAGGAAGAGGTGCCCAGGCAGTAGTTATATCTTTACCTACAGCAGAGGGAAAAATTGAGAAATTTGCTGTATATAGTGATCCTATTGTGGAGAAATCTATGGCAGATAGATATCAGCTAGGTTCTTACGTAGGGGTTGGAGTAGATGATCCCGGAAAATATGTAAGATTCAGTACTGCTCCAACTCAGATGCAGTCTATGATTATTAAAGATGGAAAATTCCAGTTTATAGAGCCTATTAGTACTGATAAGCAAGTTTATGGGGTTTTTTATAAGACAAAAAGAACCGAAGGAGAGCACGGCTTTGAATGTACTACAGAGGAGAAGAACTTTAAAGATATAAAGGCTTTAGAGCTTAATGGAAAAAATAGTCTTTCTAATGTAGGAATAACAAGCAGACCTTCTAGTACAACTTTCAGAACCTATAGATTAGCTCTTTCAACAACAGGTGAATATACTAAAAAGTTTGACCCAACTGGTGGAATTACAAATACTGTTATCCAGATGCATGCAACTATGGATCGTGTAAATGGTGTTTTCCAGAAAGATTTTGGCGTTAAGCTTATTATGAAAGACTTACCAGGTATTATTTTCACAGATCCTGCTTCAGATCCTTATACGGGGAATTTAAATTTACAACTTCAGCAGACGTTAACTTCCCAAGTTGGAAATGACAATTATGATATTGGGCATGTATTTAATGCAGCAGGGGGTAATGGTAATGCAGGAGGAATAGGGGTAATGTGTGTTAACCCGGCATCTTCTACTGCTTTAGCAAAAGGCTCTGCCTTTACTCAGAATACTAACCCTATGGGAGATTCTTTTGATATTGATTATGTGGCTCACGAAATGGGACACCAATTGGGAGGTAATCATACTTTCTCAAATAAATCAGAAGGATCCGGAGCTAACGTAGAGCCTGGAGGAGGAACTACTATTATGGGATATGCAGGAATTACTAGTGATAACGTTGCAATGGCTTCAGATGCTTATTTTCACTATAAATCAATAGATCAGATTTTGACAAGTTTGGAAGGAAAATCAGGTTGTGGAACTTCAGAAGCAATTACTAACAATACTCCACCTACAATAGGTGAGCTTACTGCTTATACAGTACCTAAAGGAACAGCTTACTATCTTGATGCATCAGCAACAGATGCTGAAGGAGATGCATTGACCTATACATGGGAACAGAATGACAGTGTAGATGATTTTGCTTCTATCTCTGGAGATAGTGGATGGGGATATAATCCACAGGGTGCATTGACAAGGTCTTATTTTGGTACTGCAAGTGGGAGAAGATATTTCCCTAGTTTACCAGTTGTAATGTCTGGTAATCTTACGAATAAAACAGTATGGGAAACAGTGTCTTATATTCCAAGAACATTAACATATGCTGTTACTGTAAGAGATCAAAATGCAATGAGACCAATGGTTTCTTCTAAGGAAATTAATACAGTAGTTGGAAATGATGGACCATTCAAATTTAATGGTATTACTACATCTTCAGTATTGTATAGAAATGCTAATAACGTTATTCAATGGGAAGTTGCCAATACCAACCAGGCTCCTTATAACTCATCGAATGTAAAAATTGAGTATACAACAGATCTTGTGAATGGAGCAACTTGGACGGAACTTGTTGCCTCTACTCCAAATAACGGAAGCTATACTGTGCAGATGCCAAGTACAATTACAACTCCGATTAAGTTAAGAGTATCAGCTATTGGAAATGTATTCTATGCAGTATCTCCTACTATTACTGTTGCCGATGCTCCTACTTCTACAACTTTAGCTCCAACAGGAGTTTCAACAATAAATACAGAGGTGTTTAAAACAACGGCGAGAGTATCTTGGAATAGTGTTCCTGGTGCTACTTACTCAATCAATTATAGAAAAGGTACTACTTCAAACTGGTCAAACGTGTTAAGTCAGACAAACAATGTTGTATTGGCAGGTTTAGAGGATGAAACAAATTACGAAGTACAGGTTGCTGCTGTTGTAAACACTGTTCCTGGCGCATTCTCTAATAATTATACATTTAAAACTAAAGGGCTTACAACAGGGGTTGATTATTGTATATTAAATTCAGGAATTCCTGATTTTGGAATGGTATATCAGGTATCTTTGAATAGCACAGCAATTCATACTGATGGTACATTCAGAGCCTATAAAGATGTGAGTGATAACCCTGCTAAGACAATAAACCTAGTGAAAGGAACTACTTATAGTTTAGATGCTAGAGCAGTAGTCTCAAGTGCTTATTCTCAAATGTCAGGAAGACAATTAAGAATTAATGCTTGGATAGATTATAACAGAAATGGAGTGTTTGAAGATACAGAAAGAATTTTTGGATTAGGATCAAATAATGCTCAAGTAAATGCAGCTATTGGAGGAGCTATAAATTTTACAGTACCAGCCACGGCTTATTCAGGTGATAAAACATTAAGAATGAGAGTTGTTGGAAAGTATGGTAATACAGACTTATCGAACCCATGTGTTGAAATCCCTTCAGGAGCAGGAGGTGTAATGGATCTTCCGGTTAAGATCACAGAAACATTAGGAACAGATGAAGTAAGAGGTACAAAAGCCTCATCAGAAGTTTCTCTTTATCCAAACCCTGCAGATACTTTCGTAGAAGTGAAAAACCTTAAAGGTAAAGCAGATTACAAAATCTACTCTGCTGACGGAAGATTAGTTCAGGAAGGTCAGATTGACGGACAGAGAATTAATGTTGCTTCATTAATCAAAGGAATGTATGTTGTTACGATCAAAGATGATAAAAACACGTACAATACTAAGCTTATTAAAAAATAATAGAATATAAATAGCTATAATTTAAAAACCCCGGATGAATTTCATCCGGGGTTTTATTTATTATTACTGAGTTGATTAATTCTTCGTAAACTTAGAACTCAAATTCCCAATCTTATATACATACATTCCCTTTGGAAGATTTTCTACATCAACCGAAATCTTACCTTCTGAAGCCAAAAAAGATTTGTTAGTAACTAATTTTCCGGTGACATCAAAAATCTCAATTTTATTTGCTCCGTTTCCGGGATTCATCACATTCAATATTTTATTCGTCGGAACGGGGAAAGCAGATAATTTACTTCCAGCCTGAATTTCTTTTGCGGCTAAAACAGAAGTGGGTAAGGCATAAACTTCCGTTAATGGAACGCTGCTATTATTAAAAGTTGTTCCACTATGAACCGTTAATTTATTGCTATTTGTTGTTGCATCATGAAAAACGTGAAATTCTCCTCCGTAGATTGTATCGGGATCTGTATGGAAATCTTTGAGCAATGTTCCATCTTCATTAATTAATAAGAGTTTATAGTAAGTTTGGTTGTCATTAAAAACACCTACCATAAATTCAAATTTACCATCAGTATTAAAGATATTCTTGGATATTGAAAATTCTTCGCCCAGAAAATCTAATCTATTAAAATTTGCAGGCATTGGAACATTTACTGTTTTATAAAGGACATAGTTCGAATTATAAATTTTCAGTTTATTATCAGTGGTTTTTGAGATATAAAATGTTTCTGTAGGAGTGGAATAAACAAAAGCGTTTTCATTGGTGAACGAATGTTCAAGTGTTAATTGGGCAAAAGCAAAATTGGCGGCCATTAAAGTTATGGCAGAAAATAATAATTTTTTCATGATATTAATTTAAAATTTGAACTGCCGAAGATACTGAAATTTATAGTGCAAATAGGATCTGGAGGCTCATTATTCATCTTTTAATAAAGTTTTTAAACAGAATTTAATATAGATAGATTGTAATTTAAAACTCTCGTAATCATAAGATTATCAATGCTTATTTGTTATTCTAAAAATGCTTAAATTTAGCATCTAATAAATCCGTAAATATGAGAAGAGAAGTTCAAAATAAAACTCCTCAATTTAATATAACTAAAAAAATAACTGAGATCTATCCTTTTGAAAAAGATGGATTACAGTTGAAATCTTCCTATACAAAAGAAGATATTAATAATGAATCTTTAACGGAAACCTCTCCTGGAATTGAACCTTATTTGAGAGGGCCATACTCTACCATGTATGTTCAGAAACCATGGACGATCCGCCAGTATGCCGGTTTCTCCACTGCTGAAGAATCCAATGCCTTTTATAGAAGAAACCTTGCTGCAGGACAGAAAGGACTTTCCGTAGCATTTGATTTGGCTACGCATAGAGGTTATGATTCTGATCATTCAAGAGTGGTTGGTGATGTTGGAAAAGCAGGAGTTGCGATCGATTCAGTAGAAGATATGAAAATCTTGTTTAATGAAATTCCGTTAGACGAAATCTCCGTTTCCATGACGATGAACGGGGCAGTACTTCCAATTCTCTCTTTTTATATTGTAGCAGCAGAAGAGCAGGGAGTAAAGCAGGAATTGCTTTCAGGAACCATTCAGAATGATATTCTGAAAGAGTTCATGGTAAGAAATACATACATTTATCCGCCTGCACCTTCTATGAAGATTATTGCAGATATTTTTGAATATACTTCTCAAAATATTCCGAAATTCAACTCAATTTCCATTTCTGGATACCATATGCAGGAAGCAGGAGCCACTCCGGTACTGGAAATGGCATACACTCTGGCAGACGGTCTAGAATATGTCAGAACAGGAATCAAAGCAGGAATGAAAGTAGATGATTTTGCACCTCGACTATCATTTTTCTGGGCAATCGGAATGAATCACTTCATGGAAATTGCTAAAATGCGTGCCGCAAGATATATCTGGGCTAATCTTTTAAAACAGTTTGATCCTCAGAATCCTAAATCTTTAGCTTTAAGAACCCATTCCCAGACTTCCGGATGGTCATTAACAGAGCAGGAACCTTTCAATAATATTACTAGAACCGCTATTGAAGCATTATCTTCTGCATTAGGAGGAACACAGTCGTTACATACCAATGCATTGGATGAAGCGATTGCCCTTCCTACGGATTATTCTGCAAAAATTGCAAGAAATACACAGATCATTCTTCAGCAGGAAAGCAGAATATGTGATGTAGTAGATCCGATGGGAGGGAGTAATCTTGTAGAAAGCCTTACTCAGCAGATGATTGAAGAAGCGATGAGGTTTATTGACGAGGTAGAACAGGAAGGAGGAATGACCAAAGCGATTGAAGCAGGTATTCCAAAAATGAGAATTGAAGAAGCTGCTGCTAAAAAGCAGGCCAAGATTGATAGTGGTGAAGAATTCATTATTGGAGTAAACTCATTCAAGTCCTCATTAAAACAAGAGGCTATTGAGATTCTTGATATTGATAACACTGAAGTTCGTAGAAAACAAATTGAACGATTAAATAGCATTAAAGCAGAAAGAAGTTCTGAAGCAGTAACGCAAATCCTGAATGAAATCCGTGAAAGTGCAAAAACAGGAAAAGGTAATCTACTGGCACTTTGTATTGAAGCCGCAAGAAGAAGAGTTACCCTGGGTGAAATGAGTGATGCGATGGAGGAAACCTTTGGAAGATATAAAGCAAACATTAAAACGATATCTGGAGTATACGCTATGAATGCCGGTAAAAACGAGTATTTTGAAAAAGCCCTTAATCTGACTCAGAAGTTTGAAGAAGAAGAAGGACGCCGTCCAAGAATTATGGTCGCTAAAATGGGTCAGGACGGTCATGACAGAGGAGCAAAAGTAGTAGCAACAGCATTTGCTGATATGGGATTTGACGTTGATGTAGCTCCATTATTCCAAACTCCGGAAGAAGTGGCAAAGCAAGCTGTAGAAAATGATATTCACATTCTGGGAGTATCTTCATTAGCTGCTGGGCACAAAACATTAGTTCCTCAGGTGGTAGGAGAATTGAAAAAGCTGGGTGCTGATGATGTGGCGATTGTAGTAGGAGGAGTGATTCCACAACAGGATTATGAATTTCTTTATGCTAATGGTGCTGACTTTATTTTTGGCCCCGGAACCAATCTTCCGAAATGTGCTGTAGAAATTTTAGAAAGGTTATTAGCTCAATCTGCTGAATAATACTTCTGTTCAATAATAAACAAGGCTGTTTCAACATGCGAAACAGCCTTTGCTTTTATTTTTTCTGAACAATTTTACCATCATCCATAATCTGATAGAGTACTTTAGTTATTTTTTGAGAATTCCCGTCAATCTTATGATCCGTTGTTACAGTAATTTCTCCTGTTTTATTGATTGTATAACTGCTAAATTCCTCCTTCTTATCATCTTTTCCGGGATCAAACCAAATACCTTCCACATAGGCTTCCCCAACAATACTGTTATTCAATACAGTAAGCAGATAGTAGCGGTAATCAAAATCTCCGCAATCCATAGGAACAAGAATCAATTCAATATTTTTATATTTCGTTAAAGGAAAATATCGGAATGTTGGCGCTCCACAGCTGTACTGCTGGGAACCTTCCAAAGCAAAATCAGTTTCTATAAACTTTACATCTACCTGAGGAAGACTTTCAATAGGTAAGCTGTAAATGCCCTGCTTTAAAAGAGATTCTATCTGAGCGGGCTCATTTTTGCTTTTTCTCCATTTTTCAAGAGAAATGTACTCCCCGGAGACTGGCTCTAAAATTTCCAAAACAGCACACTGACTACTTGAAGCATGGAAAATGTGATACGTTTCAAAACGGTCTGGCCCATTATAACCTACGGAAATTGAATAATCCCAGCCATTATTTACTTTTGTGCTGTCTACAAGAAAACCGATTTTACCCTTTCCCTGGGTTTGTGAATTCAGAAATTTTGCCTGATCTTTTATTTCCTCCAAATCAAGAATTTTTTCCATGAAATTCGTAGAAAAACAACCTTTTTCTGATATTTTTACTACCTCCTTTTTTACAGGTTCTTCTTTCTTACATCCTATAAAAAGCATTGGGAGTAAGGCCAATAAAACTTTATACATAAAACTCTTTTTTCACAAAAATAAGATTTAAATAATTGATGATTAAAAAAATAATTCTATATTTGCACCTGAAAATCAAGTTTAACCAATTAAAAACAACGAAGCAATGTTCAGAACAAATCAGAATTCTACAGTTGGATTACCTCTTATGGTGGTAAGGCTTCGCGGTTTGGTACATTCTTAGAATAATAGTACAATACAATATCAAAACCCGAGGTCGTAAAGATTTCGGGTTTTTTATTGCGCAATATTTCAAACTCACGTTTCCCCGAAATTTTTAAGTGTTTTTTTAAGAGCAAAATAGGCTGAGGTCTGTCCTCGAAACTATACTTGCCCATCATTATTAATTCAATCAACTAATATTTTAGTTGATAAAAAGGATAGAATAAGTACAAATCCGGAATCTCGGATTTTGTATCTGATGTCCTGTGTCTTACATGGAAAATGATAACCTTCTGTCTTACCGGCTGAGAAGCCTGCGAAGCAGAAAAAAAACAATAAAAAAAGATGTAGAAAAGCAGATAAGAAAAAAGTATTAACGTAGTAATAAGCTTTGTGATATCAAAAGAAATATTCCATGGATTCCCTTAAAAAAAACTTATCAGAGAGGGTTTGTAAGGTTCTTCGCCGTTAGAGAAGATGTAATGAGATCCAAAGATGGAGATTTCTTTGAAGGAATTTTGAAGAAAATCAATACCTACATGTATTCCGAAAGTCGTCAGTTTCTGAAAAAAAAGAAAAAATCTGGACGGAGGATATATGTAGAAAGAGTTCAAAAGCTCAAAAACATCTCTTCATATTCATGGAACGATCCAAAGCTTGGGTTTACTTCAGGAGAAAGAGAGTATTTCCTTAAACAGGAAGAATACTGTTCTTTCCGGAAGACTTATGTCCCTTATTACGAATTCAAGGAACCCTGGAGATTTACCTTGCGTACAAGACCTAATATGATTACCCATTATAAGCCTGTAGACTTTCAATTGGAAAAGGAAATTGCAGAGCTGAAATCTTATTTGGGAAAATATAAAGTTGCCGGAATTATCAACAAAACAATTCATGGCAGGTCATACTCATGGAACTCAAAAAAAGAAGATACTCATCTTATCAAAAGTAGAAAATACTTTCGCTACAAAATATCTGCAACAGAGGTTGCAGAAAGCTTTTTGGACGATACGTCCATAATTTAAAACAAAAAAAATGGGAAATTTAAAACTAAAAGGAAAAGATATATTAAAACTGGGCTATCCAAACAATCAGAGCGTAAATGTAGCCCTGGAAGTGATGAAGAGAAATTTTGCAACTAAAAATATCCATTATGTGAAATCTCTTCTGAAGGACATTTTGATTCATCCGGAAAATTTTGAAAAAGATTTAACCTTCGGACAGATTGCAGAAACCCTGCTTTCATCTAAAAAAACAGAAAAACGAATGTTGAATGCACAGCGTGCAGCATTTGAGATTTTCGGGAACAATATTTCAGAAGAAGCAAAAAATCAACTGTATACTGCATTGAAACTTCCGGTTTCTGTTCAGGGAGCACTGATGCCTGATGCTCACAGCGGTTATGGCCTTCCAATCGGCGGCGTTTTAGCGGTAGAAAATGCTGTTATTCCTTATGGAGTAGGAATGGATATTGGATGCCGAATGAGCCTTAGCATTTTAGATACACCAGTTTCATATCTGAACGGTGCAAGGGATAAATATGAAAAAGCCCTTGCTGAACATACAAAATTTGGAATGTATGAGATTCACAAATCTCATATAGATCACGAAATCTTCGATAGAGATACATTTGATCTGATTCCTATTTTAAGAAGATTAAAAGGAAAAGCCATCAAACAAATGGGATCTTCAGGAGGCGGAAATCACTTTGTAGAATTCGGGGAAGTAGAAATCACTGAAGAAGATGAACAAATCGGTTTACCCAAAGGAAAATATCTGGGAATCCTTTCACACAGCGGATCAAGAGGATTAGGAGCAGAAATCGCCCAATATTACTCAAGAGTAGCCGTAGAACAGTGCCCGTTGCCTAAAGAAGCGCAGCAATTTGCCTGGTTGGATCTAAGCACGCACCTTGGTTTGGAATACTGGACGGCAATGAACCTTGCAGGAGACTACGCTTCAGCCTGCCATGATGATATTCATAGAAGATTGGTGAAAGCGGTAGGCGGAAGAGTAAAAGCCCGAATCGAAAACCATCACAATTTTGCATGGAAAGAAATTCATAAAGGAAAAGAAGTGATTGTTCATAGAAAAGGAGCCACTCCAGCCAATGAAAATGAATTGGGAATGATTCCGGGATCTATGACTGCCAAAGGATTTATCGTTCGCGGAAAAGGAAATCCTGACTCTTTGAATTCAGCTTCACACGGAGCGGGTAGAGCTCATTCAAGAGGAGAATGTAGAAGTCTTTTCACCCAAAATGACATTAAAAAAGAGTTAAAACTTAAAGATGTTACCCTAATGGGAGGAAATACAGAAGAAGCACCAATGGCCTATAAAGATATTCATGAAGTAATGAATGCGCAAAGCGAATTGGTAGACATTCTTGGGACATTCCAACCAAGAATTGTGAGAATGGATAGATAATCTCAGTGAAAATCAAACCTTATAGGCTTCAAAAACCTATAAGGTTTAATACGATGACAGATCATATAGCTGTCAATTATAAACCTTTAACTTAAAAAAATGGGAGCACCTCATAATATAAAAAGATATGGAGAAGTCTGGCCGGAATTCAGAATCCTGCTGGGCCTCGAAATTTTAGAAAAACTAAAAAATAAAGTGATCATATCAGGTGGGTGGGCGTGGCACTTTATGTCTGTAACAGGACATACAGAATATAAACATGCTCATGACCACAAGGATATTGACATTTTTGTAACAAAGGAAAATGTTGCTGAAGTAGTGATGATTCTTCGGCAGGATGGATTTCAAAAAGTCTGGACACGGTATGACCACTTGCCTAGCCAGGAAAACTTCAAACGATATGAGAAAACTGTAGAATTAGAAAATGAAAAATTTCATAGAATCACGATCGATTTTTTTGAAAGAAATGATCTAAATACCATTGAAGCCAATGGATTTACTGTGGTGAAACCTGATCTTTTACTTTCATTCTACAGAAATATTCATTCCAGCGATAAATGCTGGGCAGTAATGGCTGCAAAAGAATTATTACAAAAAGGAATAGATCCTGTTGGACATCCCTTATTAAGCAAAATGCCAACATAACAATGGAAAAATTAATACAGATCACTTCCGGGAGAGGACCTTTAGAATGCCAGTGGGTTGTTTCTAAAGTATTAAAAAGCTTTTTGGAAGAAGCAAAAGAAAACAATATAGATTACGAAATCATTCATCGCGAAAACGGAGATGTAAATATGACCATAAAATCTGCAACCGTTCTCCTAAAAGGAAAGAACGTTAAAGAATTTTTAAAAACATGGCTTGGAAGCATCTGTTGGGAAGGCAAAAGTACATTCAGAAAGCTGCATAAAAGGAGTAAATGGTTCATCGGTATATTCGAATTGGAAAATTTGGAACCGGTTAATTTCAATGAAAAAGATATCAGATTTCAGACAGCCAGAAGCCAGGGAAGTGGTGGACAGAATGTTAATAAAGTAAATACAGCCGTTCGTGCTACTCACGTGCCCACCAATGAATCGGTGTTTGTACAGGATACACGATCACAGTTGAATAATAAAAAACTTTCTATTATCAGATTAAAAGAAAAGGTAATGGGAGTTTATATTCAACAACTGGAACATAGAATGAAAGAAACCTGGAATCTTCATCTTCAGGTAGAACGAGGCAATCCTGTCCGTACATTTTCAGGAACAGATTTTAAAAATACATATGAGGATAAGTCCTATAAAAAACAAAGGAATATTCTTAAACAGAAATTAAAAAACTACAGTAATGACGTTAACTAAAAATAAATACTATTTTGAAGCTCTGGACTATTTCCCTTACAATATGTCCGAATGTTTGGATGCTTTGAACTATGCTCTTTCCTATGAACCCGAAGATGCAGACAGCCTTTGTCTAATGGGAAGAGTATATTCAGAAGTCTTGAAAGATTATGAAACAGGAAAAAGATACTTTGAAGAAGCCATGCAGAATAATATCGGAAATGTAAACACCCCTAAATATTATATTGAATGCCTTTTGAGTAATGAAGATTATGAGGAAGCAGAAAAGCTCATTGAATATGCTCTAAAGATGAAGGGAATAGACAAAGCAGAAATTTTGAATGCTAAATCTCTTTTACTGGAAAAAAAAGGAGAATATAAACTAGCTATGGAAAAGCTTAAAGAAGCAAAGAAATTTAGTTTTTGCAGAAGTTCACTTGAAATTTTAGAGGATAGAGAGAAACTTCTTCAGAATAAAATGCCTAAAACGAGAATAAGGAAAACAAAGGAAAATGTTGTGTAAGTTTAATTTTTGTTTATGAGATATCTTTAAATATTTTGAATGTTTTAAATAATTGATAGATTTGTTGTAAATAAACAATTTTATGAATAGAAAATTATTTTTACTACCGATTTCGGTAGCGGTTTTTTTTGCCTTTGGTAAAATAAATGCACAAAACTCCACGAAACTTATTCAGGATTACTATCAAAAAAGTGGAAAATTACTTCAAAAGAATGGTACCAATGATAAAGTTGGGGTGATTATTCTAAACGAAGATAAGTCACAAAGCCTTGGAGCTCACATTGTGGATGTACAACAAACCTATGACGGACTTAGAGTGTATAATGCGTTAGGCAAAGTCATTGTTAAAGGAGATAAAATTATCTCTGAAAAAAATGACTTCAGCCGAAACGTTGTAGTGGCTCAACAAAATAAGGCCCAAGGAAGGCTCTCTGAAGATTTAATCAAACAAAAATTAGGACTTATTAAAATTTTAGAAATCGATTACTCATCTGATGTTTATTTCGAGAAAAATGGAGTATTTGTTCTTTCAAAGGAATTATTTGTATCAGACGCTCATTCTTCCGATGTATGGCATGTCATTGCAGATGCCAGCAGTGGAGAAATACTTAGTAAAGATAATATGACCCTGAGCTGTCAATTTGATCACAGTTCAGATTCCGGTGAAAAATCTGAAGAGATACAGGAATCTCAAAATATCGTAGATCAACCCGCCTTTTTTAAAGGGACTATTCAGAATACAGCAGGTAATCTGCTTGTACCTTCTAATGCTTCCTATAATATCTTCCCTCTTCCTCTAGAAGCTCCCACCTTTGGAAACCGTGTTGTTGTAAATAATCCATGGGATTTGACGGCTTCTCCGGAAGGGTGGCATTCCGACGGCAGCAATAGCTATACCAATACCCGAGGAAATAATGTCTATGCCTATTCTGATCAGGGTAATACCAATCTGCCAGGTTATTCACCTGACGGAGGCAGTGCCAGAAACTTCAATTTCCCATTTGCAGATGACAGATATGCTGATCCGTTTGCATACAGAGATGCAGCGGTTACCAATCTGTTTTATATGAATAATAAAATGCATGATGTGTTTTATAAGTTCGGATTTACAGAAAGTGCTCGAAATTTTCAAACCAATAACTTTAGTAATGGAGGAATAGGTGGTGATGCAGTACGGGCTGAAGCTTTTGACGGAAGCGGCCTCAATAATGCCAATTTCAGCTCAGGATATGAAAGAGTTGTTTCAGGGCAAAATCAGGTTTTAGCCCCAAGAATGCAAATGTATCTGTATGATAGAACTCAAACGGCAGATGATCCTATTGTAAGATATCAGTATAATTCTCCAGCCACCATTGTAAGCAGACCTAAAGTGTTAACCGGAGGGGCCTCATTCGGACCTATCTTTGGTCCTGCAGTTACAGGAGATCTTACCGTTTCCGTTCCTGCCGATGCATGTACAGCACCTGCTGCAGGAAGTCTTACCAATAAAATAGCCATTGTGACCAGTACAAGCTGCGAATATGGCCTGAAAGTTCTGAATGCACAAAATGCAGGTGCCATTGGAGTTATAGTATACAGACCTTCAAGTGATACTCCTGTAAGTATGGGAGCAGGAAATTCGGGTGCCCAAGTAACGATTCCATCTATCAATATTGGAAAAACGGAAGGGGAATTTATGATCGCTCAACTGAATGGTGGTACTACAGTCAATGCCACTTTAAACTTTGATTACAGCGGATTTAAACATTCAAGCTTTGATAACGGGATTATCGCGCATGAATACGGACACGGAATTTCAAACAGACTTACAGGACAAGGATATAGCTGTCTTTCTACGGCCAATACCACAGAGCAGATGGGAGAAGGATGGTCAGATTATTTTGCGCTCATGCTTACCACAAGACCAGGTGATACTTCTGCCCTTGCCAGAGGTGTAGGAACCTATCCAAAAGGGCAGCCTATTACAGGAGTAGGGATTAGACCTGCCCAATATTCTCCGGATTTCAATGTAAATAGTTATACCTATGTACAAACAAATACAGCAGTTATTCCACATGGAGTTGGATTTATATGGGCAACTATGCTTTGGGATCTTACCTGGAACTATATTGAAAAGTATGGATACAACAGTGATGTTTTGGCAAGTACAACATCAGGAAATGCAAAAGCGCTGCAAATTGTGGTAGACGGATTAAAACTTCAGCCTTGTAGCCCTACATTTATAGATGGAAGAGATGCTATTCTTAAGGCTGATCTTTTAGGAAATGGAGGGGGAGATAAATGCATGATTTGGAAAGCCTTTGCAAAAAGAGGATTAGGAGTTAACGCTTCGGCAGGAAGTAAAGTAGTGGCAAATGATCAGGTGGAAGATTTTAACGTACCTGCAGAATGTAACGTTTCATTGGCTACTGATGAAGTGAAAGCTTTAAACAATAAATTTATAGTATTTCCTAATCCTACCTATGATGAATTCTTTGTAGGAAATATTGATAAATCTTCCAAGGAAGTTAAGATTAAAGTATTTGATATGTCCGGAAAATTAGTGTTTTCAGACGCCAGAGAGTCCGGATCAAAGAAAGCCATTTCTACAAAGGAATTGCAGAAAGGAGTTTATATGGTTCATATTCAGCAGGGAGATAAAACCCAGACAGAAAAGCTTATTGTGAGATAATTATTGAAAATATATTAAGATAACATAGATAATCCGGAGAGAATAAATATTCCTTCGGATTTTTTTATTGGCTGAAAAATAAAATCTTTAGTAGAGTATCTGTAAAATAGAAAAAGATTGAATAAAAAAATATAATTCAACAATGATGGAATAAAATTTGTGATTTACTATGGTTTTCTAATGATAATCTTTATTTTAGAGATACCAAAAAACAAACCATGAATAAAAACTTTTTTTTATTGCCCATTTCTGTGGCTTTATTTTTAACCAGCAACTACACAAGTGCCCAAAACTCTAAAAAACTGATTGAAGATTATTATGAGAAAACTGGAGATTTAATTCAAAAAAGTAATAGGAATGATAATGTTGGAATTGTCATCCTGAACGAAGACGTCTCCAAAAGCTTAAAAGCCAATATTGTTAATGTACAGCAAACTTATAATGGACTTCGTGTTTTTAAAGCACTAGGGAAAGTAGTGATTAAAGAAGATAAGATTATCTCAGAAAGAAATGATTTTAGCAAAAATCTGGTAGTGGCTAATCAGAAAAAGATTCAGGAAAGATTTTCAGAAGAATCATTGAAAGAGAAACTAGGATTAGATGAAATTTCCAGAGTAAGATATTTGCCAGACATTTATTTTGAAAAAAATAAAGTATATGTACATTCAAAAGAATTATTTGTCTCAGATAAAAATTCTTCAGATATATGGCACGTGATTGCCGATGCCAGTACTGGTGAAATATTAAACAAAAATAATAGTACAATTTATTGCCGTTCAGGAGCTGATTCACAGGAATATGTCGAACCTGAAATAAAATCAGGACCTCATTTTCCAGTAAATAAAAATTCAGAAGTGATTGATCCAGTTCATTTGCTGACCCCTACTAATGCATCATATAATGTCTTTCCTCTGCCTGTTGAGGCTCCTACATTCGGCTCCAGAACAATTGTAAGTAACCCTTGGGATTTAGCCGCTTCTCCGGAAGGATGGCACTCTGATGGAATAAATAATTATAGCACTACACGAGGGAATAATGTGTATGCCTATTCAGACATAGATGATATGGATGTTCCTGGATATTCTCCTGACGGAGGAAGTGCTCTCAATTTTAATTTCACCTTTGATGAAGGAAGATATATAAATCCACTTACCTATCAGGATGCTGCTATCACCAATCTATTTTATATGAATAATAAAATGCATGATATATTCTATAAATTTGGATTTACAGAGCCGGCCAGAAATTTTCAAATAAATAATTTTGGAAAAGGAGGGATAGAAGGTGATGCAGTAAAAGCAGAAGCTTTTGATGGAAGTGCCTTTAATAATGCTGCTTTTTATTCGGGGTACGAATTGGAAACGAATGGTGTAATAGAATTTGACTCGCCTATCATGCAAATGTATCTCTGGACTAGAGAACAGTCTGCCGCTGATCCTATTGTAAGATATAAGTACAATTCTCCAGCAACAATGGTAAACAGGCCTATAGTGTTGTCGTCAGGAGCTTCTTTTGGTAATAAATTAGCAACTGGTCAAGAGGTTACAGGTGACTTAGCTCTTTCAATACCTCTTGATGCTTGTGTAAATGTTGCAGCAGGTAGCTTAACAGGAAAAATAGCGGTAGTAGAAGCTAGTACATCGTGCCCGAATTTAATTAAGTTGAAAAACTTACAAAACGCCGGAGCTATCGGAGCCATTTATTATCATCTCACTTCTGATACTCCTCCTACAATGGGAGGTGGAAATAGCCAGGAATTAACGATTCCGGCGATCATAGTTGGTAAAACAGAGGGAGACTTCCTTGTTAACCAAATTACAGGAGGTGCAATAATTAATACAACGCTGAAATATGATTTCAATGGTTTCAAACATTCAGGTTGGGATAATGGAATTGTTGCTCATGAATATGGACATGGGATTTCTAATAGACTAACAGGAGATGGTTATGACTGTCTTTATTATCCTGAGCAAATGGGTGAGGGATGGTCTGATTTTTTTGCTTTGATGCTTACAACCAGACCAGGGGATACTTCTTCTTTAGCAAGAAGTCTTGGAACATATACAATGAATCAGTCAACAACAGATGTAGGGATTAGACCATCTAAATACTCTCCTGATTTTGCAATCAACAATTACACATATGGAAAGACTAACTCAGCGATAGGAGCCCATGCTGTAGGATTTATTTGGGCAACTATGCTTTGGGATCTTGCCTGGAAATATATTGAAAAATATGGATATAACAACGATGTGCTGGCCAGTACAACATCAGGAAACGCAAAAGTAATACAAATTGTAATGGATGGTTTGAAGCTACAAACTTGTAACCCTACATTTATAGATGGAAGAAATGCGATTCTTCAGGCTGATGCGATTGGAAATTCAAGTGCTGATAAATGTTTGATATGGAAAGCATTCGCTAAAAGAGGATTGGGTGTAAATGCAAGTTTTGGAAACATATTTAGCATGAAGGATCAGGTAGAAGACTTTACAATTCCTGCTGAATGTAATGTCTCATTGGCAATTGATGAGGCTAAAGTAATAAACAATAAATTTATAGTATTTCCTAATCCTACCTATGATGAATTCTTTGTAGGAAATATTGACAAATCTTCCAAGGAGGTGAAGATTAAAGTATTTGATATGTCCGGAAAATTAGTGTTTTCAGACGCCAGAGAGTCCGGATCGAAGAAAGCCATTTCTACAAAGGAATTGCAGAAAGGAGTTTATATGGTTCATATTCAGCAGGGAGATAAAACCCAGACAGAAAAGCTTATTGTGAGATAAGAGTTTTCTTTTAATGATAATTAAAAAAATAAGCTTTCATTTGAAAGCTTATTTTTTATTTACAGAGATAAGATAGTCATAGACCATTTGATGTTGGTCATCATTAAGCTTAGCTTTAGGAGCCATTCTGCTTAAAGTGTTGATCCAGCCCTGATTGTCATGCTTGGTAGGCTCTGGCAGTTTATGGCATTTTGCACAGGAATTTTCAAAAATAGTCTTCCCTTGAGCCAATTGCTCAGATGAGGTATACTTAGGGCCTGTTACAGCCGTACTTTTAGGTCCGCAGGATACCAGAAATGCTGATGCTGCAATACCGCTTAAGATTAACTTTCTCATACCTTTATTATTTTGTTTGTTGAATTATTTTTTCACTGAAACAATGTAATCATAAACCCATTTGTGCTGGTCATCCGTAAGCTTTGCCTTGGGTGCCATTGCATTCATAATACCTACCCACTGTACAGAATTATGTGACGTAGGATCAGGTAGCTTATGACACTTTCCACAAGAGTTTTCAAAAATAGTTTTTCCTTGGGCGATCTCTTCCGCAGTAGACGTTGAAGTACCTGCTGTAGCAGCAGATGTTGATGCTTTAGGAGTACAGGAAACCAATAGAATAGCAGTGAATGATGCCGCAGCAATGAGTTTTTTCATGTTTCTTATTTTGATAGATAACAAATGTAATAAATTCCGAAACCCGTTGATACAGTGTGTTGTAGTTTTAATTTAGAAGAAATAAAATTTGAATTATTGCGAATAATACAATGCGAAATATACTATTGAGCTTCTTTTATTTTTGCCATTAATAATGAACTATTGACCATTCGCTTTTTAATTATTAATTTTGAATCAATGAAATTTTCTACAGAAGAACTTATTGAGGGAATACAGTCAGGTAACAAACGTCTGATTGCAAAGGCTATTACTTTAGTTGAAAGTAAAAAAGCTGAGCATAGGATACAGGCGGAAGACCTTCTGAAAAGAATTATGCCTTTAACAGGAAACTCTGTAAGAGTTGGAGTAACTGGAGTACCTGGTGCTGGAAAATCTACTTTTATTGAAAGTTTCGGAAGATTGGCTATTGCTCAAGGGAAAAAGGTGGCTGTTCTTGCCATTGATCCCAGTTCTTCAATCAATAAAGGAAGTATTCTGGGAGATAAAACCCGTATGGAAGAACTGGCAAAAGAAGAAAATGCATTTATAAGGCCTTCTCCAAGTTCAGGATTCTTAGGCGGAGTTGCCAATACAACCTTTGAAACCATGATGATCTGTGAAGCAGCCGGCTATGATTATATTTTAATTGAAACCGTTGGGGTAGGGCAATCTGAGGTTTTGGTGGCCGATATTACTGATGTCTTTTTATTTCTTAAGATCATCGGTGGTGGAGATGAACTACAGGGAATCAAGCGAGGGATTATGGAAATGGTAGATGTTGTCTTCATCAATAAAGTAGATCAGGATAATCTTCAGAAAGCAAAAAATACCAGGCTTGAATTAAAACGAGCCCTGGACTTTATCCCACCAAAAGAAAAAGGATGGAAAATCCCGGTATTATTAGGTTCTGCTTTACACAATGAAGGACTACAGGAAATATATGATAAGATCTCTGAGTTTATTGATTTGAAAAAGAAAGCAGGACGTTTTGAAGAAATCCGTACTCAGCAGGCAGAAAAGCGCTTCGAGTACTGGGTTCAGGAATATATCCTATCCCTGATGAAAAAGAGTAATCATGTAGAGGAAGCCTATCAAATGCATAAAAAAAATGCTTCAGAGATGGTTTCCAATCCAAGCACTGAAGCAAAATTATTTGTTGAAAAATTTTTATCGGGTGAAAACAGAACTTAAAGTTTTTCTTTTTCCTGTTTAACTTCGCTTTTAGAAACATAGCCGTCATAACTAATAGGCTGTCTGTCATTACTTTTTATGGAAACGAATGCCTTTCCGTTTTTAAAGATCTCAATATTAATTTCTTCAGCAGTATTTACATCTTTAGGTTTGATCTGAAAAGTCCAGGTTCCTTTTTTATTCTGAGATTTATTAATGACAAAATCCTTTGAAGTAAATCTATATCCGTTTTTATCACTATTACCGAAAGAAGGATTGAATAATCTTCCAAAATAGGGAAGAACTACGTCCACTTTGTCCTTACTTACTTCAATAGTATAATTTCCGCCATTCAGGTCCAACATTCTGGTTGAAGTAGAATTAGGCATAGAGTTCATAACGTTGATGACATCATAATTTGTAGGATTAGCTCTCTGTGCATAGAAAGTAAATTCCTGAGAATTCACTAATGCATTTACTATTGTCGGATCTGATGAACCCTGTGATGCACAGCTTTGAAAACTGAATAGAAATCCAAAGATCATCAGAATAGAAATATACTTTTTCATAATGGATATAATTATTAAATTTAAACAGCAAAATGTATGCAAATATATTCCTTCTATAATATTTTGGAATAAAAATTGTTAAGGTTGAATTATTAACACTCAAACTATGAAAGTTACACATCTATTAGGAATGGGAGCATTCGCTCTGTTGGTCGCTGCCTGTACTACAAATCCAATTACAGGAAGATCATCTTTACAGCTGGCCAATAATTCAGAAATTTTAACAATGTCTGCACAGGAATACAAAACGACATTGTCTAAGGGTAAACTTATTACCGGAACAGCAGATGCAAAGAGAGTGGTAAATGTAGGAAATAGAATTAAAAATGCAGCAGAGAGATATTATCAAAATATTGGAAGATCTGCAGATCTTGCCAATTATAGTTGGGAATTTGCTCTTCTGCAAAGCAATGAATTAAATGCATGGTGTATGCCAGGAGGTAAAGTAGCTGTTTATACAGGAATTTTACCAGTTACAAAGGATGATAATGGCCTTGCGGTTGTAATGGGACATGAAGTTTCTCACGCATTGGCAGGTCATGGAAATGAAAGAATTTCTCAGGCTATGATGGCTCAATATGGAGGAGCTATTCTTGGCGGGGCGATTTCAAATGCACAATGGGCAAGTGTTTTCCAGAAAGTGTATCCTATTGGTTCACAGGTTGCATTATTAAAGTATGGGAGAGGTCAGGAATCAGAAGCTGATGAAATGGGGCTTTACCTGATGTCTATGGCAGGTTATGATCCAAGAGCAGCCATCCCTTTCTGGAACAGAATGGAAGCCGCTTCTTCAGGCGCAAGACAGCCGGAATTCTTATCTACTCACCCGAGTCCCGATACAAGAATTTCAGATATTAATAAAGACTTACCGAAAGCTTTAGAGTATTACAAAGCTGCAGGAGGAAAATTATAATGTATTAGCTTATTATAAAATAGCGGACTGATTTTTTTAATGAGTTCGCTTTTTTATTAATAATATTTTTTCTTTTCACATGATTTGGAATAATTATGGTTGTATTATGATTGAAAACACCATTTAAATACTATTCCTTATAAAGACTTATTAAATTTTTAGTAAATTTGGTAGAGCTTTTATCACATAATTACTTAAACACAATATTATGAAGAGTTTATCAATTACCGGACTTATCCTCTTAGCAGTTTCTGCTTTACTATTTTATCTTACTACCGATTTTGCTGTAGAACAGATCAGGATTTCTCACATTATGGGAATAATGGCTGGGATAGGAATTGGGCTTATCATTGGGGGAATGGTAGGTTATTTGAGCAAAGGAAGTGCTATAAAGGCTGAACAGAAGAAAAAAGAATTCAAGCAGCTTCAGAAAGAAAAAGAAGAATTGGAAAAGCAGGCAGCAGAAATTGCACAACGCCAGGCTGAACTTGAAAATCAAAATAAAAATCCTCAAATCTAAAATTTGAGGATTTAATGTTGTTGTTTTCGATTGTTGATTAAAATTTATATCCTAAACCAACCATAAATAGATTAGGTCTGTTATCATATCTGATCTCCGAACCGGAAACTTTATTAATGAAGTTTCTTTCGTCTTTACTGAAAGCTCCTTCGTATTTTGCATTTACAATAAGCTTTTTAATTTCAAGCTGCGCTCCGAACTGGTAGCCTACTGTAAAGTTATTTTTTGCATTTTCTTTAAAATCGTTGTAAGTATTGTCTTTGCTTAAGTTAAAGCTTCCTACCGGACCTACAAAAACACCTAACATATTACCTAACACGTTATATCCTAACAGGACCGGAACATCAATACGGTTGCTCTTCACATCAAAAGTAGTGTTCTCTGTAGTGAACTCATTTTTAAAATGAGTGTAATACACTTCAGGCATTAGGAATAATGAAGTAGGTAATCCTACTTTTAATGAAAGTCCTACGTTGAACCCTACATTGTTTTTTCCTGTTCCTTCAATGGCATCATTCACAGTTCCTTTAATATTGGACCATGAGGGTGAACTTGTAGGAAATATTAAATTGGCTTTTCCTGCCAGTGAGATCTGTGCAGAAGCCCACATTGAAAACCCTATTAACGCTATACTAAGTACCTTTTTCATTATCGTCTAATTTTGTATTCTCAATTGTTTTGTTATTCTCAAGTAAATATTCTCTCAGCTCTTTAAATAGTTCTGAAGAATAAACGAAGTCAATCAGATTTTTATTGCCTGCTGTAATCAGGATATCTTTATTCCCTTCCCATTCCTTGATACCAAGTCTTAGGTATACAATTTTCTCGCCAATCGTCATTACAGAATTCATATCGTGAGTGTTGATGATTGTTGTAGTATTGTATTCCTTGGTGATTTCATAAAGAAGATCATCAATAACCTTAGAGGTATATGGATCCAGCCCTGAGTTAGGTTCATCGCAGAATAAATACTTTGGGTTGTTTACAATTGCTCTTGCAATGGCAACCCTTTTTTGCATTCCACCAGAAATTTCAGAAGGAAATTTCCTTCCTGCTTTATCAAGATGTACTCTTCCTATTACTTCGAAAACTCTTTTCTTTTTTTCTCTAAAAGTAAGGTTGGTAAACATATCCAATGGAAACATAATATTCTCCTCTACTGTTAAAGAGTCAAATAAGGCACTTCCCTGAAATACAGTTCCAATTTCTGAACGAAGGTGTTGCTTTTCTTCTCTTGTCATGGTATTGACATCCCGGCCGTCAAACAAAATTTCTCCGGATGATGGCATATAGACATTCAATAAACTTTTAAGAAAAACGGTTTTTCCAGAGCCACTCTGTCCGATGATAAGGTTTACTTTTCCTTTATCAAATGAAGTCGAAATTCCCTTAAGTACTTCAACATCTCCAAAACTTTTCTTAAGATCTTTTACCTCAATCATCAGCTTAATATTAATTGGGTTAAAATTAATTCGGAAATGATAATGAATACCATTGTCCATACCACTGCCTGGGTACTTGCTCTCCCTACTTCCAAAGACCCTCCTTTCACAAAATATCCAAAATAAGAAGGAACCGTTGCAATAATGAATGCAAAAACTATGGTTTTGGTAAATGCATAATAGATAAATAGATTAGGCATATACATTTGGATCCCTACAATATAGTCGTTTTCGGTCCAGTTTCCTGTTAAAATTCCTGCAATATACCCTCCGCCAATACCAAATACGATACTGATAGCGATAAGAAGAGGATTAAAAATCATACAGGAAATGATCTTTGGAAAGATCAAAAAATTGGGTGAATTTACTCCCATGATATCTAGGGCATCAATCTGTTCAGAAACTCGCATTGTCCCAATACTGGAAGCAATGTATGATCCTACTTTACCTGCTAAAATCAAACTGATAATGGTAGGGGCAAATTCCAAAACAAGTACTGCTTTTGTTGCATATCCTACAAATGAAGGAGGGATAGGAAATGATGAAGCATCAAAGTTATTAAACATTTGAATCGCTACTACTGCCCCCACGAAGATCGAAGTGAAGACTACAAGACCGAAAGAATTAACTCCCAAATCATTAATTTCCCTCATGAGCAGCTTCCAAAAAACCCTCATTTTCTGGGGCTTTTGCAGGGATTTTCCTAAAAGGATCATATATTCCCCTACTGCTGTGAAAAACTTTTTTAACATACTGCTAAATTAGACTTTTTTATTGAATTAGGCTAAGGTTGAAGAGAAGACAGAAGCCCGGAAAATGTTAAAATTATCCTAACCTTAGCGATTGCTTTATTTTGCATTTTTGTCTCCGCCGATAACCAGTAAAACAGTTTTTAATATAATAACCAGGTCTAGCACAAAACTCCAGTTCCTTACATAGAATGCGTCTGCGAGAACTCTTTTTTTCATTTCTACCTCTACATCTCCAAAGTCGCCTCGCAATCCGTTTACCTGTGCAAGCCCAGTAATTCCAGGATTTACCATGCTTCTTAGGCTATATCTTCCGATTTTGGGTTTGTAATAATTATCAACGGCCAACATATGAGGTCGTGGGCCTACTACAGACATTTCGCCTTTCAATACATTGATAAACTGCGGAAGTTCATCAAGGCTGGTTTTTCTTAAAAATTTACCCACCTTAGTAATTCTGGTGTCGTTTTCTTTGGTTGTACTGGTTGTAGATTCATCATTGACTACCATAGTCCTGAATTTTATGCAGCTGAATACCTCTTCGTGGAAACCATATCTTTTCTGAAAGAAGAAAACGGGCCCTTTGGAGCTTATTCTGATTAAAATAGCAATAATTGGAAACAACCATATACAAACAAAAGCCAGAACAAATAGGGAAAAGAAGATATCAAATGTTCTTTTCATCAGGAAGTTGGAATAATAATCTAATGGATATCTTGCCTGATTAAGAACGGGTTGAGTTTGTATGTAAGCCAGATCGTACAGAAAAAAATCACTTTGGGTAATACTTGGTATTAATGAAATATGAACCTTATTTTCCTCTGCAAGTTTGAATATTTCAGACTCAACACTTTCGCCATAAGAGTTTTCTGTAGATAAAAATAATGTATGGATACCGTTTTTCTTCCAGAAACTAACCAATTCGGCAGTGCTGGTATCTGCGTTTTCATTTTCAAATATTCTGTACCCGTAATCTGTACGCTCCTTAAAAATGTTTTTTAAGATCTCAGTAGAATCCCCCTCTCCTAAAAACATGATATTTCGGTAGTTAACTCCTAAAGATCGTAGGTATTTAATAGAGAAATAGATAAGTGATTTTGCTAAAAAGATAAATATAAACAGATAGAATGATAACCAGTAAATATCAGAGTTGAAGAATACATTATTACTGACCTTCCCAATAAGCAGAACTCCAAGTATAAAGGATATGAAATGAATCAGAAGCCTTTCCAGAAAGAGGGTATACGTAAGGTTCCTCGGAATATTGTATATTTTTGTCCTACCGCTGAGAAGCACCCAGAACAAAAACAGCAAAACCAGAGAAAAAGCGTTCTGGTACCAGGTTTCCTTATGATACTTCAGGTTTTCATTTCTGCTTATAAAAAAGAATATGAAAATAGATGCAATAACCATGAGGTCAAGCAAAATAATGATCGATTTCAGGTATCTAGAGTATCGAATTCTCTGCATCTATCGGTATTATAACAGGAAGGGCCAGCTAATGTACGTATTTTTACGGTATATTCAGATATTTGTGGGTCTGAACAGAAGCCTGCCATTCCGGGTGTTCCAGAATAAAATCTGTAATCTTAGGATACATATCATCTCTTTTACTCCATTCACTTTGGAGGTAAAGCTTACAGCTTTCAGAAACTTTGGCAGCCTGTTCTTGTGCAAATGCAAAATCATGATTGTTGAAAACAATAACTTTAAGCTCATGAGCCTTTTGATAGATCTCATCTTTAGGCAATCCTGTTTTCTTTGGAGAAAGAGTTATCCAGTCCAGATGCCCGCTCATAGGGTATGCTCCTGAAGTTTCAATGTGAATAGTACATCCAAGTTCTTTTAATTTGGAGGTAAGAACTTCCAAATTCCAAGTAAGAGGTTCTCCTCCCGTAAGAACGACGGTTTTACAATGTTTAGCCGCTGTTTCTGCAATTTCCTCAGCATTCATCAAAGGATGAAGCTCCGGGTCCCAGCTTTCTTTCACATCACACCAGTGGCAGCCTACATCGCAGCCTGCCAGCCTGATAAAATAAGCCGCTTTTCCAGTATGTGCTCCTTCTCCTTGTAAAGTGTAAAAATGCTCCATTACAGGGAGCATTTTACCTTCTTTTAATAAAATATCTTGTTCTTTATTCATTTTAAAATTAGTCGTTATAGACCGAAGTTTTATAAGCAATAATGGTGTTTTTCATCAACATTGCTCTTGTCATTGGGCCTACTCCTCCAGGAACCGGAGTAATCCAGCTTGCTTTTGCTGCACAGCTATCGAAATCTACATCGCCAGCAAGATAATATCCTTTTGGAGAATCATCGTCTACTCTGGTAATACCTACGTCAACGATTACAGCACCTTCCTTAATCATTTCTCCTTTTAAGAAATGTGGATCTCCCAAAGCTGTAATAACGATGTCTGCCTTTTTAGTATATTCTTCAATGTCTTTCGTGTAGGAGTGGGTAAGGGTAACCGTTGAGTTTCCAGGGAAATCTTTTCTTCCCATTAAGATACTCATTGGTCTTCCTACAATTTTACTTCTACCAATGATTACACAGTCTTTTCCTTTAGTTTCAATATTATATCTTTCCAATAATGTTAAGATTCCGAAAGGAGTAGCCGGTAAGAAAGTATCCATTTCAAGAGCCATTTTTCCAAAGTTTTCAGGGTGGAATCCGTCCACGTCTTTTCTTGGATCAATAGCGTTGATAATTTTCTCCTGGTCAACCTGATCCGGTAAAGGGAGCTGAACGATAAAACCATCCACTGCTTTAGATTTATTCAGCTCGTCAATGGTCTCCAATAGTTCAGATTCTGAAACTGTGCTTGGGAATTTGATTAAGCTGGATTGAAATCCTACCTCTTCACAATCTTTTACCTTAGCGTTTACATAAGCCTTGCTTGCTCCGTTGTTTCCTACAAGAATAGCAACCAAATGAGGTGCTCTTCTTTTATTTGCCAGGATTTTTTCAACTTCAACTTTGATCTCAGCTTTGATTTCTTTGGAAACCTTAAGTCCGTCAAGAATTTCTGCCATTTTTACTTTTTACTTTTATTTAGATTTATTTTTACTTAAATTCTTTATAATAGTTGATCAACCCGTTGGTAGAACTATCATGTGAAACTATCGTCTCGCTGTTTTCAAGCTCCGGTAAGATCTTGTTAGCGAGTATTTTACCTAATTCAACCCCGAACTGATCGAAGCTGAAAATATTCCAGATAACCCCTTGAACGAAGATTTTGTGTTCATACATAGCAATTAACTGTCCTAATGTGAAAGGTGTTAATTCTTTGAATAATATAGAGTTAGTAGGTGTATTTCCGTGGAAAACCTTATAGTTTAATAATCGGTCAATCTCTTCGTCGGATTTTCCTGCACTTCTAAGTTCTTCTTCCACTTCTTCTTCTGTTTTCCCAAAAGCAAGTGCTTCAGTCTGGGCAAAGAAGTTCGCTAATAATTTATCCTGATGGTCAGAAACTTTATTAGCGCTTTTAGTATAAGCAATAAAGTCTGCAGGAATCAATTCTGTACCTTGGTGAATCAATTGGTAAAAAGCATGTTGTCCATTGGTTCCAGGCTCTCCCCAAATGATTGGTCCTGTTTCATATTCTACGAATTCACCGTTTCTGTCTACACATTTTCCGTTACTTTCCATATCTCCCTGTTGAAGATAAGCAGCAAATCTGTCAAGGTATTGTGAATAGGGAAGGATTGCATAGGTGGTTGCTGCATAGAAATTACGATACCAGATTCCTAAAAGCCCCATGAGTACAGGAACGTTTTCAGAGAAATCTTCAGTCTGGAAGTGTTGGTCTGTATCGAAAGCTCCTTTTAAAAGCTGTTCAAAGTTTTCATAGCCTACAGCCAGTACAATGCTTAATCCGATAGCACTCCAAAGCGAGTATCTTCCGCCTACCCAATCCCAGAATTCGAAAATATTCTCTTCTGCAATTCCGAACTGCTTAACTGCTTCAATATTAGTAGATAAAGCTACAAAATGCTTTGCTACATCTTCCTGGTTGCCTGCTTTAAGGAACCAGTCTTTTGCTGAATTGGCATTTGTCATTGTTTCCTGAGTGGTAAACGTTTTAGAAGCAATGATGAATAGAGTCGTTTCCGGATTTAGGTTTTTAACAACCTCTGCAATATGATTTCCGTCCACATTGGAAACAAAGTGAACGTCTAGTCTTGTTTTAAAATGCTTTAAAGCTGAACAAACCATCACAGGTCCCAAATCTGAACCTCCGATTCCGATGTTGACTACATCCGTAATTTCTTTTCCGCTGAAGCCTTTGTGTTCTCCTGAAATGATTTTTTCAGAAAAAGCTTTCATGTGGTTCAATACTCTTTTGATTCCTGGCTTAATGTTTTCGCCGTCTACAAGAATTTCACGGTCAGAGAAATCCCTCAAAGCGGTATGGAGAACTGCTCTTCCCTCTGTTTCATTGATTTTATCACCAGAGAACATTTTAGAAATAGCATCTTTTAACTGACATTCTTCTGCCAATTGTAATAAAAGTTCTTTTGTTCTTGAATCAATTAAGTTTTTAGAATAATCAAAAAGATAATTATCTTTTTGCAGAGAGAATTCTTCGAAACGATTCGGGTTGTACTGGAAGAGACTTCTTAGCTCAAGATCGTTAGATGCAAAATGTTCATCAAGGGCTTTCCAGCTGTTGGTTTGTATAGGGTTTATTTTTGATAGCATGTTGTTGGGAATTTATAGTTCAGAAAAATAATATCGCGGATCAAAATCTTTAGAAATCCATAACGATTTATTTCTGATGTGCAAATTTAAGGAAAAATAAAACCTCAAATAAATTTGAGGATGATAAATAACGATTTTTTAAAAAACAAAACCCCAGAAATGATCTGAGGTTTACTTTTTAGGGGTATAAAAATGTTTGTTTGGATGTTATTCGTCTATTTCATTCAAAATGTTTTCCAATTGCTTAGCGTGGGCGCCATAGAAATATTTTGTCCATAAAACAATGCTTACCAGTAAAGAAAGTGTTCCAATTAAAACGGCAATGATTAAATAAATCTGAGTATTGGTGGCAAGTTCAGCCAGGTCTTTCCCTTTTTTTTCCAAAATGTTATAGATAAATAATCCAATAGTAATAAGGAAATGAGGTAATAATAAAAAGCCGAATGACTGATATCTTTCCATGTTTAATCGAAGTTCATGATAAATTTTCCAAAGGCTGTTCTTAGTATTTCCGGTATAAAGCTCCGTTTGTTTGTAGAATTTATAAAATCCAAACAGGTAATAAGATGATATTACAACCATCATTGTGTAAGATATATAATAAATAATGTATTGAGAAGATGGAAATTTAAACTGAAGAGGAAAGAATCCGATAAGAATGATGGCTAAAATCTGTGCCGGAAATTCTTTTTTCATACTTTTTTGGATTTTTTCTATAGGATGTTTACTCTCCTTTAATTGTTCTATAGCATCTGGAATATGAACATTGCTGTCTTCATTATTCCACTGTTCTTTTAATTGATCAAAATTCATAACCTGATTTTTTTATGATTTGTTGTATTTTTTCTTTGGTTCTGTTGAGTTTTACACGGGCATTACCTTCACTGAGCCCGAGGTTACTTCCAATTTCTTTATGTGACATTCCCTCCATGAAATAAAAGATAACTGCTTTCTCTAGGGCATTCAGTTCCTGAACAGCACGATAAAAAACTTCCAGCTGTTTGTCCTTTGTAGGGTTGTAATCCTCCTGTTGTACTTCAAAATGATGAGACGGGTCCGTATGGTTTTTTGTCCTCTGCTTTTCTTTTTTTAAATAGGTAATGGCAGTATTGATAGCAACACGATACATCCAGGTGGAAAACTCACTTTTTCCTTTGAAGTTTTGATAAGATTTCCACAGCTGGATAAGGATTTCCTGCTGAAGGTCTTCCCGGTCTTCTATAGAATCTGCATAGATCCGGGAAGCTTTGTATAATATGCCTTTGTGCTGATTGACGAGTTTTAAAAAGGCTGTTTCAGTTGGGATACTCACAATAGTTTCATGGTTGGGTTATTATTATAGGCTTGATACTGGATTTATGGTGTATCCTTTTGCTTTTAATAGAGGGATAATTCCGTTTTCTCCCATCAAATGAGATCCTCCTACTGCAAAAAATGAACTTCCGGCTTTCATCATTTCCGGCATGGTGTGTACCCAGTTTTTATTTCGGTCGGTAAGCATGGCTTTTTCCTGCTGAGCATTCATAAATCTTTCATCTTTAAAAAGTGTATATAAAGATTGGGCATCTTCATTTTTAAAAGCTTTTATCATTTTTCCAAACAAGATTTCATATTCTTTACCTAATTTCAATTGAGCAATAGTTGCTTTCAAATCATAAGCATCATTAATAGATTTCATTTGATCATTTACTTTCTCTAACCCTTTAATATTCTTCTTCCCTTTAAGAGCATTTTGAAGAAGCACCAACTCATAGGATTTTATTTCAGTCTGAGGACATGGGATCGCTTTCATACTGAGAAGTGCATACAATGCCTGTGGGCTTGAATTGTTTATTTTCTCCAGGTTTGTACCATAGTCTATAAGAATTTTATCCAACTCTTTGGCTTCATTGGGAGAAAGCAGGTCGGATAATTTCTTATCGTTCTGATACATTTTTTGTAAGGCTGTCATTTCACTGGGATCAGTATAATTGATTTCCATTATAAAATTATCAGACTTTTCCAATGCTTTCAGTACTTTAGGTTTTAAATCAAAATCTTTACTGCATAATATATGAAAAGTTCCGGCAATATAAGAGGGTTTAGAAAGTCCATTCCCCGATATCTCCCATAACAGGCTGTTTTCATTTTCTGTATTGTTATTCTGTGCCGTTGCCGTCATGAAATTCATTGATAATAATGCTGCGAATCCAAGTTTTATTAAATTTTTCATAGTATTTGTTTTTTTGATTTTCTGTTCTTTTAAACAGTAGGTAAGAGGTATATTATAATCGTTACAGTTTTTTTTCAAAAAAATAAAAACCTCCTGTTTTCAGGAGGTTGTAAAATCTAAAATTATGATGATAACCTATAGGTTAGGAGTTCTGTTCTGGGGATTTAGGCAGCTCAGATTTTTTTGCTTTTCTTTTTCTGAAGAAATAAACCATTCCACCTGCGATGATAGCGAGCGGCCAGATGTTGATGAGTCCTACGATAATTCTCTGGATCAGATAGAATCCATAGATGAAGCCGTCTTTTGCATCATGAATAAAGTTGTATTTGTATTTGTTGTCAATGCTGTCCGTATTGGTAACGGCAATTTCTGCGATGCGTAATTTCGGTTCTTTGATGTAAATGTCAACCGTGCTGTATTTCAGGTGGTCCGCCATACTCATGGTATTTAGTTTTTGAAGATTTCCTTCAGACATATTATTGTCATTCACGATTACTTTGTCCTTATTGTTTTTTATTTTATCAATATTTTCAGAAGTCTTCTGGTTTCTTTTCGCTTCCAGTTCAGAATATTTAATATGGGCAGTAACATCTTCCGCATTGATTGATCTTGAGTTCAGAAATAGCTTGTTGGTGTTGATAAAGGTCAGCAGATCGCCCAGCTTTTCAGTAGGCACTCTTACCTGCATTGAATTTTCGGTTTTGTATTTTTTTATCAGCATCGCTTCTGTATCAGAAGTGTTATAAGTGTCTTCATAAACAACATTACTCTGTAGATTGCTTTTTGTGACAAATCCTCCAAGGTCCTGTACCGATTTCTCAATGGCAATGGTTGCATTATATACATCTTTCACTTCCATGTTGACATCTGCTGTCTTGATGAACTTTTTATCCTTCACTTCCATGCTGGCAACAGATGAAACACTGTCTGTTGTAACAGCGGCAGAATCTGTTGCAGCTTCATAGCTTTTAAGTTCGCTGCTAGTAGCTTCTCCTTTTTTACAGGAATAAATTCCTAATAAAAGAACTGCGGATAATGATAATTTGATGTAAGTCGTTTTCATAGCGTAAGATTTTTGAGGTTTTGCTTTAGTCAAAGTTCAGCAAGGATCCTTTGTAATGCTTGAAAATTGAAAGTAAAAAACTTGTAAAGAGAATTTTCTATTTTAATTAATTATATATCAGTGATTTGTAAAATAGGGTATAGGTTGATGGTTTGCTTTCGGAGTAATTTTTGCTTATCTTTTTACAAACCAAAATCACAATATATCATTATGTCAAATACCTTTTCTAAAATCAGAAATGCAATAGGATTATTCACGTCCATAGATTTTGAACAGCTAAGTGCTATTTCACAAAAAGTAGATTTGCCGAAACTAATGCATAATTTTTCAAAGCTGGATGATAAACAACTTGCCGGGCTTATGAAAATGCTTGATCCCGATAAGAAAAAGAAAGAACTTCCTCCCATTGATGGCGATTTTTATGATATCTACCATACTTTAACTCCTGAACAGCGGGAAATTCAACTGAAAGTAAGAGCTTTTATGGAAAAAGAGGTTAAACCTTTGGTTAATCATTATTGGCTTAGGGATGAATTTCCTTTTGAGTTAATTCCGAAATTTCAAAAACTGGATATCTGTGGAGTAACTTATGAAGGATATGGATGTCCTGGAATGCCTTTTCTGATGGAAGGTGTTATTGCGATGGAAATGGCAAGAATTGATGCCTCTATTGCTACATTTTTTGGAGTACAGTCCGGGTTAGCAATGGGGTCTATTTATATATGTGGTTCAGAAGAGCAAAAACAGAAATGGCTTCCGCAGATGCAGAAGTTTGAAAAAATAGGAGCCTTTGGGCTAACTGAACCTGAAGTGGGATCAGGAGCTGCGGGTGGACTTACAGTCACTTGTAAAAAAACAGACGAAGGATGGGTTTTAAATGGTCAGAAAAAATGGATCGGAAATGCAACCTTTGCAGATCTTATCATTATTTGGGCGAGAGATCTGGATAGTGGAGAAGTAAAAGGATTTATTGTTGAAAAAGATAATCCAGGATATTCTGTAGAAAAGATTAAAGGGAAAATGGCTTTGAGGATTGTCCAAAACGGATTAATTACTCTTAAAGATTGCGTAGTTACAGAAGAAAATCGTTTGCAGAATGCCAATTCTTTTAAAGATACCGGAAAAGTTCTCAGGATGACAAGAGCAGGTGTGGCGTGGATGGCAACGGGATGTGCAAGAGGAGCGTATGAAAGTGCTTTAGCATACACCAGAACAAGAGAACAGTTTGGGAAGCCTATTGCTTCGTTTCAGATGATTCAGGGACATTTGGTAGAAATGTTATCTAATCTTACCGCTATGCAGACTATGGTTTTCAGATTGTCTGAAATGCAGGATGAAGGAATTCTAAAAGATGAACATGCTTCATTAGCTAAAGTCTTTTGTACATTAAGAACACGGGATATTGTTTCCAGAGCGAGAGAAGTGATGGGCGGAAATGGTATTCTCCTTGAATATGACGTAGCGCGTTTTGTAGCTGATGCTGAAGCTATTTACTCTTACGAAGGGACAAAAGAAATTAACTCGCTTATTGTAGGGCGGTCAATTACGGGATTCAGTGCTTTTATATAATATAAATAAAGCAGATGAAGGTTGATATCATCTGCTAAATATAGGGTTCTCATTGCTATCCAACCAGATTTTTATATTTCTCTCTATTGTCAATTAATATCCAGATATTAATCATAAATAGTATACCGGAAATGCAAATTCCTGTAGCTGAAGGATCTCTGTAAACGTTATGAATTAAAATACCTGTCAAAATTGGCAGGATAATAATAGCACCTAGCGCTCTTGTTTTGGGAAAAATAAATAATAGACCGCCTATTATTTCTACAGTTCCTACCAATGGTAATAACCAACCGATTTCCCCAAATGCAGCATAGAGTTTCATTTGTGCTTCAGTAAGTGGAGGGGCTGGGTTATAATGAAAGAATTTGTCTAGGCCTGCATTAATAAACATAACGCCAAATAAAATACAGATGATAAGTTTAATGATTTTCATAATAAATATTTTATATCAAATGTAGAATAAAAATATAATTTTATTGTGATTTTGTAATTTAAAAATAATATTGCTTGTGTTAACGGTAGGTTAATGTAATATTCTGTATCATTTTATTATTTATATTTGATAAACTAAACTCAGAAATTATGTTGAAAAACCTAAAAAAATTAAACCGTACAGATTTAAGAGAAATTCAGGGTGGAGCTGGCATTGGAAAATGTGACATAGGCCCTATTGGTTGTCCATGTAAAATACCTCCGGGAGATCCGTGTTTAGGAGGTGGTCCTGGTGGAGGCGGTCCTACAATTCCTAATTTAGGATATTGCCCGGATAATCAATCCTATATTCCTTGCGAAGAATCCTGTCCAAATGGAATGAGACCACTTTGTGCTCTTCCATAATACAATAAATAAAGACTGCTGTGAAAGGCAGTCTTTATTGTTTAAAGTTTAATATTTTCGTTTATACTGTAAATATCAATTTAGCGGTCATTGTTAATGAATATTTTATTGCTCATTATTAATTGATTTTTGGCAATGGTGTTAGTCCATTTCCTTCAAAGTAATATTCTTTGAAATCTTATAACTTTTCTTCTTTTTGTTCGGTTTTTCTTCTTCTCCTAGTAGTTTTCCCCAAGGTTTTAAATCTTCAACTTTTTCGCAGATGATCTTGATGATAGCAATCGCAGGAATACAAAGAAACATTCCGGCAATTCCCCAAAGGTGCTCACCCAGAAGAATTCCTATGAACGAAAATAAAGCATTGATCTTCACTCGGGAACCCACAACAAATGGAAGTACAATATTGCCATCTACAGCATGAATACCAATATATCCGATAGCAACATAAATACATGTTGAGGGACTGGCTGTAGCAAAGGCAATAAAGCAGGATATAATGAGTGAAATAAAAATACCTAAATAAGGAATTACGTTTAATAGACCTGTTAAAACTGCTAAAAGGATAGCGTATTTTACCCCTAAAATAGTGAGTACTATAGAGGTGAGGATGGATACAATAATCACCTGAAGGCACAATCCGAAGATGTATTTCTTGGTCATGACACGAATTTCATTCACCGCTGCCTGAACACTTGATTTATGTCTTTCATTAAAAACCGTTACAATAAAGTTGTTCAACAGTCTTCTGTAATTTAAAATAAAGATAAAAAACAGGGTGAAAAATATGATAAACCCAAATCCTGTTGAGAAAATACCAAAAGTAAATCCTAAAATGGCACCGGAAGAAGATAAAAGCTTATTCAATCCCTGATTGATGTAATCTACCTGCTCGTCTACTTTTACATTAAATGTTTTGGAAACCCAATGTTGGGCATTATTAAAAACAGTAGTCAGCTGCTCCCTTAAATGAGGTAAATCTTTGCTAAAATCTGATAATTGATTGGTGAAAAAATAAATGAGCCCCGCTAAAATAATCAACATAATGAATACGGAAGTCATTGTTGACATAGATCTTGGAAATCTTAGTTTTTTTTCCATGAAAGTGGCTGCCGGTAAAAATAGCATAGCCATCAGGAATGCAAAAAAGAAAGGAGCTAAAATCGTTTGCCCCAATGCTAAAAGATAGCCTATCCCAATGATCGAAATAACGACAAGGGTGAGCTTAACAAGGAAAGGAAGTCTAAGAAAGTTCATAATTTAAAATCTGCAGTGTGGAATAAAAATAAGAAAAACCCGTCGATCTGAAGAACTTTTTATTCAAACAGTGTGGATTTTTCTTTTTGCAGATCAAATTTCATTCCTAAAACACCTCTATTAACGCAAAAACACGTCCTGAAATTCAGAACGTGTTTCTTATTGAGAAGTTAATATGTAAATAAATTGTTTTTATTTTTCAATAGCAATGTCAATGACTTCTTCCATTCTATTGACATAGTGTACTTTCAGATTTTTTAAATAATCTTTTTTGATTTCCTCCACATCTTTTCTGTTTGCCTCACAAAGAATAACATCTTTTACTCCTGCTCTGGTTGCGGCAAGAAGCTTTTCTTTGATTCCGCCTACAGGAAGTACTTTTCCTCTTAAAGTAATTTCTCCTGTCATGGCAAGGTGAGGTTTGATCTTTTTGTTTTTAAAAGAAGAAACCATTGAAGTCAGCATGGCAATACCAGCCGAAGGACCATCTTTAGGAGTAGCCCCTTCAGGAACGTGAACGTGAATGTTTTTCTTATCCAAATCTTCCTGAGCAATTCCTAATTCATCATGTTTAGCTTTAATATATTCTAATGCAATAGTAGCGGATTCTTTCATTACAGTTCCCAGGTTTCCAGTCATCGTTAAAGCTCCTTTTCCGTTGCTAAGAATACTTTCAATATATAGAATGTCTCCACCCACACTTGTCCAGGCAAGCCCTGTCACTACACCGGGAACTCCTGTAATTTCAGATAAGCTTTTCGGTCTTGGAACTCCAAGAATTTCATCTACTTTTTCCAGTGAAATCTTTGGATCATACTCTTTTACCAAAGCAGTCTGTAGTGCTACCCATCTTGCAACAGAAGCAATTCTTTTCTCTAAGGTTCTTACTCCACTTTCAGAGGTATGAGCCTCAATAATATGTTTAAGTTCAGCATTTCCAAGTTTGAAAGATTTGGTATCCAGACCATTCTCTTCCTGCTGTTTCTTAATTAAATGTCTTTTTGCAATCTCAATTTTTTCCTCTAAGGTATATCCGGCAATCTGAATGATTTCCGTTCTATCCAAAAGTGGAGTTTGGATTGTTGAAAGGGAATTTGCTGTTGCGATAAACATTACTTTCGATAGATCATATCCCATTTCAAGGAAGTTGTCATAGAAAGATTTATTTTGTTCAGGATCAAGAACTTCTAGTAATGCAGAGCTAGGGTCCCCGTGAAGTCCCTGAGCAATTTTATCAATCTCATCCAGAACAATTACTGGATTAGAGGTTCCGGACTTTTTGATAGACTGAAGAATTCTTCCGGCCATCGCACCAATATAGGTCTTTCTATGTCCACGAATTTCACTTTCATCATGAAGTCCGCCTAAAGATAATCTTACGTATTTTCTGCCTAAAGAATCTGCAATAGACTTACCCAACGAGGTCTTACCCACTCCCGGAGGCCCCACTAGTAATAAGATAGGAGACTTCATGTTGTTTTTTAATTTTAAAACAGCCATGTGCTCCAAAATTCTTTTCTTAATATCTTCAAGTCCAAAATGTGCTTTATCTAACACTTTTTCAGCCTTCGCAATATCAAAAATATCTTTAGTATAGGTTTCCCAAGGAAGATCCGTAAAGAAATCAAGGTAATTTCTCTGGACATTATAATCTGGAGAATTAGGATTTTGTCTTTGCAATCTGCCAATCTCCTTTTGGAAATGATCTTCAACTTCCTGGCTCCACTTCTTTGTTCTTGCTTTAGCGATAAGATCTGCTATATCACTTTCGGGGCCGCCACCTAGTTCTTCCTGGATTGTTCTGATCTGTTGGTTCAGAAAATACTCTCTTTGCTGTTTATCAAGATCTTTTGAGGTTTTTTGGTGGATCTGATTTCTCAATTCCAGCTTTCTGAAATCCTCATGCATCATTTCATAACATTTATTGGCTCTCTCCATCATACTTTTTTCTTCCAGCAGCCTTTGCTTTTCCAGAGATGGGAAGTTGGCGTTGGTACAGATGAAGTTCAGCAGATCATCATTGTTGTTGATGTTTTTGATGGCGAAATTGGCCGCATTAGGAATATTAGGATCCAGCTCAATAATTTTTAAAGCAAGATCTTTGATATTTTCCAGTAATGCTTCATATTCCTCCTGATTTTTAGGGGTATTGTCCTTTAATTTTGTTATTTCAGCTTTGAAATAAGGCTGGTTGTCAACAATTTTCTTGATTTTAAATCTATGGAAACCTTTGGTGATCGCTGTGATGTTACCTTCAGGTAGTTTTATAATCTTAATGATCTTTGCTAATGTACCGGTTGTGTAAATATCCTTTTCAGTAGGTTGTTCAAGATCAGAATTCTTTTGGCTAACAATTCCAATAAAATCTCCGTTTTTCTGTGCTTCCTCAAGGAGTTGTATAGATGTTTTCCTTCCTGCAGTAATGGGAATTACCACATTCGGGAACATTACCATATTTCTTACGGGAAGTATTGGGAATATTTTCTGTTCGGAATTCTTTTCAGTCTCTCCAAAATCGGAAAGATTGATTTCTTCAGTAACAATATCAAAACCGTCGCTGATCATTTCTTCTAAACTTATATCTTCAAATTCTGTCATAATAGATCGAATGACAAATTGTCATTTTCGTTTTTAATCGTTAGATGGATTTTTTTATAATATGCCCTGAAAACGTGTGGTATATTATAATGTATTAGATTGCACAATACTTATGCCATTTGTTTTTTGCTAAAAAATATGGTCAAAATTTCCTTTTTTACATAATCTTTAGGATTTAAAATTAAAATAAAGAACTTCTGCTTCTCTAATTTCTTAAAAATGTGTATTTTCGCAAACTGATAAAAAACTATAATTTATAAAATGGCAATTTTAGGACAGATTAGGAGTAAGCCTTGGCTTTTAATGGGAGTAATAGCCCTAGCGCTTTTGGCGTTCTTGGTGAACCCAGACAGTATCGACAAGGTTTTTGGTAAGAATCCTGACGTTTTAGGAAAAGTAAATGGTGAGAAAATCACCCGCGAAGAGTTCAATGATCAGCTTTTCGTGCTGCAGCAACAGGCTGAACAACAGGGGCGCCCAAAGAACGGTCTTGAAGAACAGGCTTGGCAGTTACTTGTTCAATCTAAACTTATCAAACAACAGTTTGAGAAATTGGGCTTTGAAATGAATGATGACTATTTCTGGAATCAAATCCAGTATGATCAGATGTTCGCTCAAAATCAGCAGTTTTTTGATGAGAAGGGGAACTTTAAAACTCAAGACCTTAAAAAAGAAATTGAAACATTACAAAACACGAACCCTCAGGGATATGCTCAATGGTTGAAAACTAGAAAATCAATTGAGTACAGACTGATGGCAAGACAGGTGTTTACCAATGTTTCAGCGGGTATTACTACCGGTAAGAAAGAAGCTGAAGAATTGATGAAAGAAAGAGATCAGCTTGCTGACATCGACTTTGTAAAGGTAGACTATGCAGCTTATCTTCAAAAAACAAAGATCAATGTTACTACAGAAGATCTTGCCAACTACATCAAGCAGCACCCGGTAATGTTCAAAGCTGAGCCTAGCAGAAACTTAGGTATTGTATTTTTCCCTTCTAAGCCAAGTGCAGCAGATGATGCAGCCGCTTTAAAGGAAATTACAAAATTATACTCAGGAGGTACAGATGCGAGTGGAGGTGCTGAAAACTTCCAGAATACGAAGAATGACTCTATGTTTGTAATGGCAAATTCAGATTCGCCTTTCAATCCTCAGTATGTAAAGCCTACACAATTGCCTGCTACAATACAAGGTCAGATCGCAACAGCTGCGGTAGGACAAACTTTTGGTCCATATAAAGAACAAAATTTCTACGTAGTTTCTAAGCTTGTAGGTAAGAAGACTTCAGATTCTACATTGTCAAGACATATTCTGATTGCTTTCAAAGGAAGCCCTGCAGGAGATGGGGTATCAAGATCTAAAGAGCAGGCTAAGAAATTAGCAGACTCTATCGGAGCTATCGTAAAAGCAACACCTGCTAAATTTACAGAGTTCCTTAAACTTTCAAGTGATCCAAACTCTGCTGCACAAGGAGGTAGCCTTGGCTGGACAACTCCGGAAACACCTTTCGTTCCAGAGTTTCTTACTTATTTGGCAAATAATCCTAAAGGAGCAACAGGCGTTGTGGAAACTCAGTTTGGTTACCACATTATCAATATCGAAGATAAAAAATCTGGATCAATGGGGTATAAGGTGGCAAATCTTGTAAAAGAGATTAAGCCTTCAGATGCTACAGAAGCTGAAACAGATAAAAACGCTAGAAAATTCATTCAGCAGGTTCAAGGGAAATCTTTCAACGATTTTGTGAACATTGCTAAGAAAGGAAACTTCCAATTCACTAATCCTAAAGCGGCGAAGAGATTCGAAGGCCAACTTCAAGGATTAGGTACTGAGAAAGATGGTGAGATCCTTACTTGGGCTTTTGATAAGAAAAGATCTAAAGGAGATACTGAATTATTTAACGTAGATGGAACAGGAGATAAAATTGTTGTATTCCTAAACGGAAAACAGGAAGCAGGTCTTGCTGATCCAGAATCTGTAAGAGATCAGATTGAAGTAATTGTTAAAAATAAATTGGCTGCAAAACAAATTTCTGATAAAATTGCAGGAGCGAAAGCTTCAGGTTTAGATCAGATTGCTGCATTATTTGCTACAACAAAACAAACTGCTCAGGTAAATCTATTAAATCCTTCAGTAGCTGGAGCTATGGAGCCTAAAGTGGCTGGAGCAGCATTTGGTGTTGCAAAAGGCAAGCTTTCTAACCCGATTGAAGGTGGAACAGGTGTTTATGTATTGATTAAAAAATCAGAAACGGTAAACAAACAACCTGGTGATCTTAAGCAATTCACAGAGTCTATTTCTCAGAGAAATGCCGGAATGTTCGGACAGGCTTGGTTAAAGAGTCTTCAGGATAACGCAGATATCCAGGACTACAGAATCGAGATCTGGAACAAGCTGGGAAATCAGCAACAATAAGAGATTCATATCTATCAATATAAAAGCGACAATTTTTTTGTCGCTTTTTTTTGTATTTAACGCAGAACAATAAAGGAAAAGATTTATTTAAAATGTACTATATTTGCTTATTAGAAAAAAATTAGCAAGTGAAGTTCAGTAAAGAATTAAAAGCTGGTGTGATTGCACTTCTAGCTGTTGTAGGCTTTGTGGTGTTGTTTCAATTTATGAAAGGGAAAAGCCTTTTTACTACCGACAATATATTTTACGCAAAATATGACAATGTAGAAGGCCTTGCGCAATCTTCAGCAGTGTCTATTAATGGTCTTAAAGTAGGCCAGGTTGATAAGATCTTACCCCAAACAGCAAAGGATGGTAAAATCAGTTTTGTCGTAAAAATTACGGTTGATAACAAATTTGAATTTTCAAAAAACTCAACACTGGAAATCTTTGAACCGGGATTAATGTCCGGTAAAGAAATGAGAGTAAACCTGATGTATGGCGGTGCTACAGCAAAAGATGGAGATACTCTGAAAGGAGCTTTCAAGCTGGGAACGCTGGGAAGCCTTTCTTCACAGGTGGGTCCGGTGAAAGATCAATTGCAGGTGGTTCTCCACAGAGTAGACTCTTTAATGGCAAATGCCAATCTGCTCGTAGATGCACAAAACAGAGCTGAAGTAAAAGCTCTATTATCCAACCTTAACAAAACAGTAGGAGCACTTCAGACCACTGCAGGAAATGTAAACAGTCTTGTAGGTCATAACGATCCAAAACTTCAAAAAGTATTGGATGATGCAAGTCTAACAATGCAAAGTGGAAAAGTGACCCTGGATAAATATGGAAATCTGGCCCAGAGTATTGATACGAAACAGTTGAACGCAACTATTGCTAATTTGGATGCTACTGTAGGCAAATTGAATCAGGTGATTGGCGGAATAGATAAAGGAGAAGGAAGTTTAGGTAAACTAATGAAAGATGATCAGTTATACAATAATCTGAATTCAGCCTCTTCCAACCTGAATACATTAATCGAGGATATGAAAGCGAATCCTAAGAGATATATCAATTTCTCGGTTTTCGGTAAAAATAACAAAGACTAATACGCCTTATGCAGTACATCGATAACATTATTTTCCTGATTTTATTAGTAGCGGGATTTGGACTGTTTGCCAAAAGTCTGCTGAAGATCTATAGAAATATTAGACTTGGTCACGAGATCAATAGAACCGACAGAAAATCTGAACGCTGGAGTACCATGGCAAGAGTAGCTATGGGGCAAAGCAAGATGGTGAAACGTCCTATTGCTGGTGTTTTACACCTTTTCGTGTACGTAGGTTTTGTGATTATCAATATAGAACTTATTGAAATTATTGTTGATGGACTTTTTGGAACTCATCGTTTCCTGGTTTCAGTTTTCGGAAACGGATTCTATAGTTTCTTTACTGCAACGTTAGAAATTCTGGCACTTCTTGTTGTTATCGGAGTCGTGGTTTTCTTCATCAGAAGAAACTTTTATGGAGTAAAGAGATTAACCATGAAAGAACTTTTTGGATGGCCAAAACAAGATGCCAACTGGATTCTTATCATTGAATTTGCTTTAATGATGGCGTTCTTTAAAATGAATGCTGCTGATTGGGTGCTACAGCAAAGGGGTGTATTACCGGCGCTTGGAAGCTTCCCGATTAGTTCTTCTATTTTAGGTCCTGTTTTTAGTAATTTCGGTGATGGATTTTTACACTTTACAGAAAAAGGCGCTTGGTGGTTCCATTTTGTAGGAATCCTTTTCTTCATGAACTACCTTTACTATTCAAAGCATTTACACATTATTTTAGCATTCCCAAGTACTTGGTATGCGAATCTTGATAAAAAAGGAAAATTCAACAACCTTGATTCTGTAACAAAAGAAATCAAATTGATGATGGATCCTAATGCAGATCCTTATGCTGCACCAGCAGAGGGAGCTGAAGCAGATGTTCCTTCTAAGTTTGGGGCGGAAGATATTTTTGATCTTAATCAGGTACAATTGCTAAATGCGTATTCTTGTACGGAATGCGGACGTTGTACTTCTGTTTGTCCTGCTAATATTACAGGTAAAAAACTGTCTCCGAGATTGATTTTAATGAAGACCAGAGACAGATTGGAAGAGGTAGGAAAGAATATTGATAAAAACGGTGAATTTGTAGATGACGGCAAAAAGCTCTTGAATGACTATATCACTAAAGAAGAACTTTGGGCTTGTACTACATGTAATGCATGTACAGAAGCTTGCCCTGTATTATTAGACCCACTTTCCATTATCTTTGAAATGAGAAGATTCCTGGTCATGGAACAGTCTGCTGCTCCACAGGAATTGAATCTGATGATGACGAATGTGGAGAATAATGCAGCTCCTTGGCAGTATAACCAGGCTGACCGTCTGAACTGGGCTTCAGAAAATTAAAAACTAATTGATTTGAAAATTTGAAAACTGATTATAGCTATTTTCAAATTTCCAAATTCTCACATTTTCAAATTGGAAAAAGAAATGGATTTCAATATAAAAACAATGGCAGAATATGCTGCCGAAGGAAAATCCCCGGAAGTTTTATTTTGGGTTGGATGTGCGGGAAGTTTTGATGACCGTGCTAAAAAAATTACAAAAGCATTTTGTAAGATATTGAATAAAATAGGTGTTGAATTTGCTGTTTTAGGACAGGAAGAAAGCTGTACCGGAGATCCTGCAAAAAGAGCTGGTAATGAGTTTGTTTTTCAAATGATGGCTCTTACCAATATTGAAGTTCTGAATGCTTACGAAGTAAAAAAAATTGTAACAGCATGCCCACACTGTTTCAATACTCTTAAAAATGAGTATCCAAGCCTTGGAGGTCACTTTGATGTGGTTCACCATACCCAATTCCTTAAAACCTTAATGGAAGAAGGAAGATTAAAAATTGAAGGAGGAGCGTTCAAAGGGAAAAAAATTACTTTCCATGATCCATGCTACCTGGGACGTGCCAATGATGAATATGAAGCTCCAAGAATGCTTCTTGAGAAATTGGATGCAGAGCTTGTAGAAATGAAGCGTTGCAAAACAAATGGACTTTGCTGTGGAGCAGGGGGTGCACAGATGTTTAAAGAGCCTGAAAAAGGAAATAAAGACATTAATATTGAAAGAACAGAAGAAGCTCTATCTTTTGAACCAAAGGTGATTGCGACAGGATGCCCATTCTGTAATACAATGATGACAGACGGAGTAAAGCACTTCAACAAAAATACGGAAGTTGCCGTAAAAGATATTGTGGAACTTCTTGCAGAAGCAGACGATTTATAATTGTAATCTTATACAGGTTTATGAAGGTAGAATTGAAACTCTCCTTTTTATTTATTATTTCGATACTTGCTGCTCTTACATTCTGGAATTACCAAAACAGAGTATATAACTGGGATATGCCGGGATATTTAGGAAGTATGTATACTTCTGAGTTCCCGAATTCACAAGATAAAGTTCGAATTATAACTTACGATGAAATAAAAAAAGAAGCACCTGCAGACCAGTATACAGATATCATCGGCATAAAGCAGTGGAACATTCCAAGGCAGTATTTCGTAAAAAACACACAATCTTTTACAGAACAATTACCCTATTTTCAAATCAAAGTAGGATATATTCTTGTAATAACTCTCTTTTATAAGTTGGGACTTTCCTCTCCAATGGCAGTATTGTTTACCAGTCTTATTTCTTATTTTTTTTCAGGGTTACTATTATTTTATATTCTCAAACTCCTATTTCCGAAGAAATATTGGTTTGCAATAGGACTAACGGTTGCAGCCATGCTTTTGCCGCCCATGACGGATATGGCGAGAATTTCGACACCGGATATGTTTATTTTTCAGTTTATCCTGATTTTTATCATCGGTTTGATCAAAAAATGGAACAAATGGGGGATGTTTGTACTTCTGTTTGCCATCACCTTTATACGTCCGGACTATATTACATTTACCCTGACTTATATTATTGCCGTTTTCTTCTTTTACTATTTTAAAGAAAAGAAGATTGATTTTTCCCTTATTGCACAGGGTGCAGTACTTCTGCTGATATATCTGGCAATTATTAAATTTTACCATTATCCCGGTTGGAAAGACGTTTTTTACGATACTTTTATCGACAGAAGACCTTTTATTTCCACCCATCCTATTGAAGTAAGCGTAAGAGACTATCTGAGTGTTATTTATATCAGGATGATCTACTTTAAAAAAGTGACTCTGTCTGTAATCATCATGATTACAATAGTATTTTGGTGTTCCAAAGATGCATGGGTAAGAATGATTTCAGTACTTTTCCTGGTGAATGTGTATATCAAATTCTTTTTCTTTCCGCACACGGCAGCATTGAGACTATTCTTTCCGTTTATTTTTCCGCTTTTCATTATGATGCTCCATGCATTGAGTCAAAAATATTATACTATTAAAAATTAAATGATTGTATGGCTTAAGAAATGAATATGATATAATATCTAGACATTTCAAGAATGTAAACGAAGATGTATAACATCAAATCATACAGTTCAGGAAGAATCCCTGGTTTTGTTTTTTTATTCAAAATGCTGTAAATTGCAGTCAGATAAAACGAGTATGGGAAGTCTTTTAGCTTCATTTTTTAAATTCATCATAGGTTTCCCTTTTTTCAGACAAAAGTTTTTTGCCTTTCATAAATATATCTTTAACCCTTATCATCTTTTTAATGGAGTAAAGAAAAGCATTGTTTACCGAGGTAATATTATCCTTAATTTAGATCTTGATGACTGGATTCAGCAACAACTTTATTTTGTTGGAGACTATGAAAAGAACGAAATAGATTATCTATACTCTGTTTTACAGGATGGAGATACTTTCATAGACGTAGGCGGGAATATTGGTTTATTTTCATTAAATGCATCCAGAATTATTGGAAATAATGGTCATGTGTACGCTTTTGAAGCCTTTAATCCTAATTATAAAAAATTTTCCCAGCATCTTTCTATTAATAATTTTAAAAATGTAACTCTTGAGCACCTGGCTGTTGCGGATAAAAATGATTACATTGAAATTTTATACAACGAAAGTTATGGAAATGTAGGCATGGCTTCATTGTATCTTGAAGATTTCACGGCAAAAGAGAAGGTAAAAAGTATCATTCTGGATGATTATGTTAGAAATCAAAAGATTACAAAGATTGATCTTATTAAAATAGATATTGAAGGCGGTGAATTTTCAGCACTACAGGGTATGCACGAGATACTTAACCATTACCAACCTAAAATTATCATAGAAATAAACAATATAGCACTGAAAAATTCAAATCATAGCGAAGAAGAACTCATCCATTTACTTGTTGAAAAAGGCTATTCTCAGACCAAAGTATTAAGTAGAAATGAGAATTCTTATAATGCTGTTTTTGAATGTCTTTAATTGGGAAGAATATCTTTACAGGATATAAGTCACATTCTGTCTGAAGAAAAAAGCGTAATTTTATCCTCTAAATTGATTAGATATGAAAATTGAAGAATCAAACGTTGTAGAAACAAACGATTACAGAGTTATTATATATCCGGCATCCAGGCCATTTGAAACTAAAGAAGCAAAAGCTATTACGGAAAAACTATTTGATTTTCTTGCAACTTGGGCTGCGCATGGAAAGCCACTTTCATCATCCTTCAAAATTGAAAAAAATCAATTCATTATTGTATGTGTTGATGAAGAGAAGGAGATGGCTTCAGGATGCAGTATTGATGCTTTAGGGAAGGTAATGAGAGAGATTGATGAAGAGTATCAGTTGGGATTATTTGACAGAATGAAAGCCAGTTTCGTAGAAAACGGAGAGGTAAAAACATTAAAGCTTCTTGATTTCAAGAACAAATTAAGAAACGGCGAATTGTCAAAAGATATTGAGGTTTTTGATTTTTCTAAAAATACTTATTTGGATTTTTTAAGCCATTTCCTTCTTCCATTGGAGAAAAGCTGGGCTTCTTCCATAAAATAATCTCTATTGAAAATCCTGTATATTTCCTCATGGTTTCCCAACAAGTTGGAGCCTACGAATGGCAACTTTGTACAACGTCATGCAGAAGCCGTTGCGTCCTTGCATGAGGTAGAAATACTACATGCTATTGGGGATTTCTCCCAAGATCAGGAATTTATTTTTGATGATCAGAAGATCAACGGAATAAGAACTCTTATTGTATATTATAAAAGCTCAAAAAATCCGTTACTGAATTTTAGAAATAGGATGCAGGCTTACCAAAAGGGTTTCCTTGAGTTACAAAAGCCTGATTTGGTACATGCAAACATATTGCATAATTCCATGCTTTTTGCGGTTTATCTAAAGGAAAAATATAAGATTCCCTTTGTGGTTTCAGAACACTGGTCAGGTTTTCTTCAGATCAATAGATCCAAAATTTCATTTACAAGTATTCTTACGGCACGATATATTGCCCGGAAAGCCTCTTTCTTATTTCCTGTAAGTAAAACTCTGATGGATAATTTAAAAGATCTTAAAATCGGTAAAAACTTTAAGGTCATCGGAAATGTGGTTAACACAGATCTTTTTTTTCCGGAAAATAAACAAAGCAATACATTTACATTTCTTCATATATCGAATCTTATTTCCCTTAAGAACCCAGATGCTATCATAGAAGCTGCAATTAGGCTAAGAAAGGATTTTAAGAACTTTGAACTCCAAATTGGAGGCGACGGGGATGTAGAGCAATTAAATAGACTTATCGAAAAGTATGATGGAAAGAGTTACATCAAAACATTTGGAGAAATTTCATATACAGAGGTTGCTGAAAAAATGAAAAAAAGCAATTGCTTTGTCCTTTTCAGTGATTATGAAAGTTTTTCGTGTGTTTTGTTAGAATCTCTTTCTTCTGGGGTTCCGGTGATTGCAACGCGTGTAGGAGCAATTCCTGAAATTATTGGAGAAAATCAGGGAATTATCATTGAAAAATCTAAAGACGAACTCTATAGAGCAATGAAGAATATGCTGAATGGAAATTATAAAGCAGATTCTCCGGAAAAACTTCATCAATATGTTGTCGAAAAGTTTTCAGTATCGGCAATAGCAGATAAATTTAATCAGGCATTTAAAAATATAATATAAGACTGTTAAGTTCTAAATGCTCCGTTGATAAGGTTGAAATGAAAAGCATGAAAGATTTTTTTAGAAATTTTTTTAACAATAGTGGACATCATGTTTTCTTTTCATTCCTTATTGCTAAAATCTGCAGTTTTTTAGGATCTTTGCTGATTATCAGATTATTGCCTGAAAATGAATTTGGAGTCTTAAGCATTGTCCTTTCTGTCTTAACTATTTTTGCTCCATTTACAGGATTTGGAAGCAGCCAGAGTTTAATCCGTTTCGGATCTATCTCATCTGATAAAGAGGAAAAATTAAAAATTTCATCTTATTTTTTTTTCAAAGGAATTTTTTTTGAAGTCATTCTGATTCTCCTGTTTCTAAGTGCTTCTGTTTTCTATTTTCATAAGTATGAAGATATCTTCATTATTTTTATGGCCTGTGCGGTAAGGCTTGGAGGGTTTTATTTTCTCAATCATATTCAGGTATTTTACCGAATTACCGGCAGCAATCAGATATTTGCCAGAATCAATAATGTTGTGAATATCGGAGGACTGTTGTTGGTTTTAATTCTTACCTATTTTTTTAAGTTTTACGGATATCTTATTGCCATCAGTATTGCACCGTATTTATCTTTAGTATGGTTAAAGAAGGATATCTATTCGCATCGGGCATTCAAACTTGAAAATTATAAAGAGATGTGGAGATACGGTATCTTTACTGGTCTTACATCCCTTACTTCAGATGCTTTGTTTTCATTGGATATTCTGTTACTTGGATTGATGATGAATGAGAATGCCGTTGCCAATTACAGAACTGCTATTCTGATTCCTTCTAATATCATTTTTTTGGCGACCAGTTTTCTGCAGAGTGACTTTCCGGTTCTCTCAAAGAATTTTAAGAATAAAAAGTTTCTGCAGTCCTATGTTGTGAACTTTAATAAATTTTTCATTCCCATTTGCCTGGGAATTCTGCTTTTCTTTTATCTATTTAAAAAGTACATTATCATTTTCTTTTTTGGAGAATCTTATGCGGAGAATACAACATTATTCATGATTTTATCGGTGGGTTTTACACTAGGAATGCTGACCAGAAATCTTTACGGGAATCTTTTGCCGGCTGTAGGTAAAGTAGAAATCAATACTTGGCTCAGTGCGGGATCGCTCTTATTTCTGGCTGTATTAGCATATATATTGGTTCCTGTTTACGGTACCATTGGGATGGGAATTGCCATGACGGCAACATTGCTTATTTCAGGTTTGGGTTTTCTGTTTTTTTTCTTTTCCTACTTAAGGAAACTGCCTTAATGATAAAATCTTTTTATCTTTGTTGGAATGAAAAATATTTTTCTTTATATCTTATTATTTAGTTGTGTGGTTATCAGCTGTGGTCAGGATGAAGAATCTCTGCAAAGAATTGACCAGATAATGAATATCTATATGAAATCGGATACTAATCCGGATTTGTTGAATGCTAAAAAAAGTGGTTCTTTTACCAGCTATTCAGTGAATGATCTATTGGGGGATAAAGATAACTCTCCTGTTACAACGATTCCTCTAAGAATGAGACAAGATTCTGTTTTTTATATAGAATATATTGCAGGAGCAAAAAGGAAGAAATTTGATTCTGCGGGTACAACCTATTATTCGAAGATGGCAGTTACCTTAAATAGAACTGTTAATAATACGCCTCAGGCTGTTACTACAGATATTTTAGAAATTCATTACCGAAATTCGCCGGAACTTTTTCAGGTTTCTGAAGTTTTATACAATACAAAATCTGTATTTTCAAAAGAATTTGGTACTCCCAATTCTATAAATAACGTAACTATCACAAAATAGTTTTAAATTTGTAAGATTGTTAGCCTATATTAGGCTAAATTTAATATTTAACAGCTCAATAAAATGTTACAAGTCAATTTTTTACGCGACAATAAAGAACGCGTTTTAGAAGGTCTTCAAAAAAGACAATTCAAGAATCTTGAGTTGGTAGACGAAGCTATTGCTACTGACGAAGAAAGAAAAAGAATCCAATTTGAATTAGATTCCCAACTTTCCGAGATCAATAAGATTTCCAAGGAAATTGGACTTTTGATGAAGGAAGGAAAGAAAGAAGAAGCGGAATCTGCAAAATCTAAAACAGCACAGTACAAAGAGTCGAGTTCAGAATTGAAAATTCAACTAGAAGTAAAAGAAACTGAATTATTGAATATTCTGTACCAGCTTCCTAACATTCCAAATGAACTGGTAAAAAATGGTGCTTCTGCTGATGATAACGAGAACATTTTCCAGTCTCATACCGTTGAAGGTCTTGGTGAAGGAGCTATTCCTCACTGGGAACTGGCTAAAAAATATAACCTTATCGATTTTGAATTAGGAGTAAAAATAGCTGGAGCAGGATTTCCTGTTTATCTAGGAAAAGGAGCAAGATTACAACGAGCCTTGGTTCAGTATTTCCTTGATAAAAATGTTGAGAAAGGGTATACAGAAGTAAACCCGCCTCACGTAGTGAATGAAGCTTCAGGTTTTGGAACAGGACAGTTACCTGATAAAGAGGGACAGATGTATTATATCAATGAAGATAAATTATATCTGATTCCGACTGCAGAAGTTCCTGTAACGAACCTTTACCGTGATGTATTATTGGATGAGAAAGATCTTCCGATTAAACATACGGCTTTCTCTCAGTGCTATAGAAGAGAAGCAGGAAGCTATGGTGCGCATGTAAGAGGTTTAAACCGTCTTCACCAATTCGAAAAAGTAGAGATCGTAAGAATTGAAAAACCTGAAAACTCTTATGCTGTACTGGAAGAAATGGTAGAACACATCAAGGAAATTCTTACAGATCTTGAACTTCCATTCAGAGTATTAAGACTTTGTGGTGGGGATACGGGGTTTGCATCTGCTATGACCTATGATTTCGAAGTGTGGAGTGCAGCACAGGAAATGTGGCTTGAAGTAAGTTCTGTTTCCAACTTTGAGACATTCCAGGCAAACAGATTGAAGTGCCGTTACAAAGCAGACGGTAAGTCTCAGTTGGTTCATACACTGAATGGTTCTGCTATGGCATTGCCAAGAATTATGGCAGCATTGCTAGAAAACAATCAGACTGCGGAAGGAATTAAGCTTCCTAAGAAGATTGCTGAATATGCAAGATTTGATATGATCAACTAATTTGATTTAGTTCCAAATAAAAACCCACCGAATTTCGGTGGGTTTTGCTTTTTTATTCAGTTACAATGATGATCTTTTTATCAGCATTTTTCAACTTTGCTTCCTTATCATTCATTGTTTTCAAATCGTATTCTATCCTTACTGAATAGTCATCTACCTGTTTCAGCCAGTCATGTTTGCCTGTGATAGATTTTATTTTGTTTTCAAACTTTAAAGTAGTTCCTATATTTTTCAAAAACATCATCATCATTCCCTCCATATGATCTGTCTCTTCTTTCGAACCTTGAGATCGAAGGATTTCTTCAATATTTTTAACATTGAAAAAATCAGTATTAATGGTTAGTATTTTTCCATCCCAGTTATTGAATAAATTTTGATCAAATGGTAATTTTTCGGCTTTATTGAAATTTTTAAAGTTCTCAAAATCATTTGACGTAAAATGATCTATTTTAAAAGAAAATCCTATAGGGAGAGGTTTATGGTCTTCTTTTGTTGACTTAACAAAAACCTTCTTTATAAGTCTGATCGTATCCTGATTTTCAGTCTTTAGTTTTCCTTCTTTCTTTAGAAGATCATACATGCTTGTCCAGACTGTTGGAAATCGATCGATGTCTTTAAATTTTTCTTGCTTCGATGAATCAGGAGTCATAGCTTGCATTTCTGCTATAAATTCTCTGGTATCAATATCCGTAATCATAGATGTAGCTGCATCTTTATGATAAAGTACCTCAGTATTGATGTTGCAAGATTGCAGGGTAAACAGACTTATTAATAATAAGACGATTGCTTTCTTCATGGTATATTATAAATTCTAGTTAATGGCAGTTAACGGCTCCATTTGGATCTTTTGAAATAGTCATGGATTCGGCTTTTGGCGAAACATAAGGAATGCCCAGTTCTAGACCTCTGAGAATGAAAAGTCCACCCAAAATAATCATAATGACAGGCACCGCCTTTAAAACTTTTGTTCTGAAGGCCTGATTCATGAGGTTTCCGGCCAGAACGATGGCAAACATGAATGGAAGGGTTCCTAACCCAAATAAAGCCATATATAAAGCTCCCTGCCATATCCCTCCGCCTGCAAGGCTTGCAGTGAGAGCCATATAAACCATTCCGCAGGGTAAAAAACCATTAAGAATTCCAGTTGTAAATCTCGAACGGTAATCAGCTTTTTGCAGGAGACGTCCTAAATTTGACTTTACTGAATATAAAAATTTGGACAAAAAAGGAATCTTTGAGGCAAAATCTTTTCCGCCAAATGAAAATACAGCCATAATAATAAGCAGGGCGCCGGCAGTGATGGTCAGGTATTTTTGAAAACCAGCCATCTCAAATCCCTGTCCTATAATTCCAAGAAGCGCACCTAATAATGAATAGGTGAAAATCCTTCCAAACTGATAAGTAAGATTCTGAAGATAAAAATTAGCAGCCTGTTTCTTGGTTAATCCCATCGATAAAGCAATAGGCCCACACATTCCGATACAGTGAAAACCGGAAGCAAAGCCTAAGGCAATAGCCGATACAATAAGTCCTATTTCCATATCACATCATAATCCATTCTATAGTCTGTTTTGTCTTTTGTCCAGCTCAGTCTTAAGGTATAGTTACCCATTTTCAATACCTGTGCAGGTATAATGAATGATTGACTGCCATCAAGCTCTACAGATTTTTTGATGTCTAAATTCTGGTCGTCGGTTCTGTTTAAAACAAATTTTACCGTAGTGTTTGAATTATTATAATCTTTTGGAAAGTGAATTTTAATTCCATGAGTGTCCTGGCTGTATACAGGTTTTTCCTGTAGTTCATCTGCCCTTTTCTTGGAATCAATTACATCCTGATATTGTAATTCCTCCTCATAATAATTATCGGTTACCATTTCAGAATTCTTTTGCCCGTTTGGGAAAAGAAACATCATGGATAATATAAAAATAATAAATGCTAATAATGCAATTACAACACCGTGTCCCCAACTAAAGTTCTTCATTTTGTCTAATTAAAATTGTAATTTAAATGGTCCCTCAAAATAAGTTTGATAAGAATCTACCAGTTTACCTTTCATATCGTAAACTCCGATCGTAATGTTCTGTTTAGAAAGCTTCATTTCATCTTCCGGAAAGCTGATATTGATCGTTCCTTTGGTAATTTTATCTCTATCTACCTGAATTTTACTAGATGCACTGTAAGTGATTTCTCCATGTGCAGGGTCTATTACCTTGATGGTAACAATTTTCTTTTCATTGGTCTTATTCAGGAAAGTATAATTATAAGTATTAATAATTTTTCCTTCTTTCACAAAGAATGTGCTTCCAGCGGGTTTAATGAATTTAGCTTCCATTTCCCCACGGCTATATAATAGATATCCTAAGAATCCTACCAGAAGAAATAAGAATATACTGAATCCTTTCATTCTTCCTGTAAATTTAAACTGAGTTTGTTTTTCAATTTCATTTTCAGAAGCATATCTTACCAAACCTTTTGGAAGTCCTACTTTTTCCATGACTTCGTCACAGGCATCAATACATGCGGTACAGTTGATACATTCCAGCTGTTGCCCGTCTCTGATATCAATTCCGGTAGGACATACTACTACACACTGATGGCAATCGATACAGTCTCCTTTACCAGCTGCTTTTCTGTCTTCACCTTTTCTCCATTTTGATCTGTTTTCTCCTCTTTTGAAATCATAGAAAACATTGATTGTATCTTTATCAATCAATACTCCCTGAAGTCTTCCGTAAGGGCAAACCAAAGTACATACCTGTTCTCTGAACCATGCAAATACAAAGTAAAATGCAGCGGTAAGAAGAATCATTACAATGAAATTGGTAGGATGCGTAAATGGTCCTTCAGAAACAATTCTGAATACTTGTTCATAACCCACAATATACATAAACATAAAGTGAGTGATGATGAGTGAAATAATGATATAAACAGACCATTTTAAAGTTCTTTTCCAGATCTTCTCGCTGTCCCATTCCTGTCTGTCCAGCTTCATCTGCTTGTTTCGGTCACCTTCAATCAGATATTCGATTTTACGGAAAATGGATTCCATAAAAATTGTCTGAGGGCAAATCCACCCGCAGAAAATTCTTCCGAATGCAATCGTAAAAACGATAATAAAGATTAAAGATGCGATGGCACCTAAAGTCAGGATAAAAAAGTCTTGTGGATAGAAAGGTTGTCCAAAGATGAAAAACTCTCTGTCTATGACATTAAACATCAACAATGGGTTACCATTGATTTTGATGAACGGTAATGAAAAATAAATAATTAATAGGAGATAACTTACAATGTTTCTATAGTTGGTGTATTTCCCTTTTGGTTTTCTCGGAAATACCCATCTTCTTTTACCGGATTGCTCCATTGTCCCGATAGAATCTCTGTAAGTCTCAGGGTCCAGAACCTGTCCCTGTCCGCCTCGTACTTCTATTTCTTCTATGTCTGACATATTGTAATGTGTTTAAAAAAGAAAAAACATAATTCGTTACTATTTTTAAGGTAATAACAAATTATGTTTTTTTCATATGTTTCTAATTTTTCTAAATTATTCTTTTTCCCAATGTGCTTCAGTTCCTTGAGGAGCTGCTCCTCCTTGAGCCTGAGTCACTGGTGGTAATTCCTGGTTGATGTGATATACATACGCTGCAATCTTTTCAATTTCAGCTCCAGAAACTTCTCCGTTTTTACCAAATGCTCTCATCGCAGGGTTAGTAGGAGAACCATTCCAGTCCATGTGGAATACGTTTTTGAATAACGTCTTCTCAGGTTGGTTGATCCAGAAGTTATCAGTAAGGTTTGGACCAATACCTCCACTACCGTCTTCTTTGTGACAAGATGCACAGTTTGTCTTGAATAATTCTTTACCTTCTGCAATATTATCAGCTGAATATTTAGCTGTTTCAATGGTTACAGGAGGCTGGCTTGCTTCATAAATTGCAATACTTGCCAATTGTTCTTTGTATTCCTTTTCATATTCGCTTAATGGGTGAGCGAAATCTGTAAACGCATACGCTGCAATATATACAATACAAAAAGCAGTCCCAAAGTAGAATAAACCTACCCACCATTTTGGTAATTGGTTATCCAGCTCCATAATTCCATCAAAACCATGGTCAATAAGGATATCTTTTTCTTCTGTATCAGATTGCTTTTTGAAGGCTGCTGCATACATTCTTTTGAAGAAAGGAATTTTCTTTTCAGCTAAATAAGCCGCTTTCTCTTCCGGAGATAATTTTTTGAATTTGTTGTTTTCAATCAAATCTCCAATAGCACTGTGGATAAAGGCAAGGATACCAGCTATCACAACAGTTCCCCAGAAGTAAGGCGAAGCTAGGAACGCGTAGCTCTGCACAAACAAATAATAAAAAACTATTAAAAGTCCAATTATTATCAAGATGTTTACAACAACAGGTGTTCTTTGTTTCATAAAAAATAGTTTAATTTTTTAAATTAAAATCATCGTCTTCATCCTCTCCAAGGGGAGCTTCTTCTTCCTCTTTGTAATATTTCTTAGGCTTGCTAAAAACATAAATTACCAGAGCAACGAAAAACAGCATAAAGAAAATCAGAGCCAGCGTCTGGTAGAAACCAGCGTTTTCTGTATTGGATAATATATCTTTAAAGTTCTGAGGAATCATACTAAGTTTTAATGTTTTTAGTTATTACTTGCTGTTTTAATTTCAGTTGTTTTAATATCAGTTCCTAGTCTTTGAAGATAAGAAATAAGAGCAATGATTTCTTTTTTCTCTAATTCTCCCTGAGGTCTCTTAGCATAAGCCTCTTTCAAGTCATTTGCTTCAGAGAAGATATCTTTTACAATTTTTGCCGATTGGTTGTCTGCCCATTTATCTGCAGAATCGATTTGAGCTTTTGTATAAGGTACATCAAATGTATTCTTCATAAGCTTCAATTTATCTACCATTTTAGACCTGTCTAAATTCGTAGCAATTAACCAAGGGTAACGAGGCATGATAGAACCTGCAGAGGTTGATCTTGGGTTATACATGTGCTTGTAGTGCCAAGAACTTGGGTTTTTACCTCCTTCTCTATGTAAATCCGGTCCAGTTCTCTTAGATCCCCAAAGGAATGGTCTGTCATATACAAATTCCCCAGCTTTAGAGTACTGTCCGTTTTTACCGTTAAATCTTGTAATCTCATCTCTGAACGGTCTGATCATCTGAGAGTGACAAGCATTACATCCTTCACGGATATAAATATCTCTACCTTCAAGTTCTAGTGGAGAATAAGGCTTCACCGCTGAAATAGTAGGTACACTTTTCTTAAGGGATAGGGTAGGGATGATTTCAACCATACTTCCTATTGAAATTGTAAACAATGATAATACTGTTAACAATAATGGCATTCTTTCCAACCAAAGGTGGAATCCTTCTCCTTCTTTACGTTTGTTCCCGATGTTTGCTAATGCAGGTGCTTCAGCAGGAACTTCTTTCTGGAATGATCCTTTTCTTACCGTAGCAATTACGTTAACGATCATTAAGATTGCTCCGGAAATATAGAAGATACCTCCTAAGAATCTCATTTTGAAGTAAGGAATAATCGCCGTTACAGTATCCAACCAGTTTTTCCATAATAATGTTCCGTCCGGGTTGAATTGCTTCCACATTAATCCTTGTGTGAATCCGGAAATATACATTGGTACTGCATAGAAAATAATTCCTAAAGTCCCTAACCAGAAATGCCAGTTAGCTAATTTTACAGACCAAATTTTTGTTCTCCACATAATAGGTACTAGGTAATAGATAACCCCGAATGCCATGAAACCATTCCATCCAAGAGCTCCTAAGTGTACGTGACCGATAACCCAGTCAGTAAAGTGACCAATTTTGTTGATGTTTTTCGTTGCCAATAGTGGTCCTTCAAACGTTGCCATACCATAACAAGTAACAGCTACTACGAAGAACTTAAGGATAGGATTTTCTCTTACTTTATCCCAAGCTCCTCTTAAGGTAAGAAGACCATTTAACATTCCTCCCCAAGACGGTGCGATAAGCATGATAGAGAAACCTGTTCCTACTGCCTGTGCCCATGCTGGAAGAGCGGTATACTGAAGGTGGTGAGGACCAGCCCAGATATATACGAAGATTAGTGACCAAAAGTGAATAATAGACAGTTTATATGAGAATACAGGTCTGTCTGCTGCTTTTGGTAAGAAGTAATACATTAAACCTAGAACTGGAGTTGTCAATACGAATGCTACCGCATTGTGACCATACCACCATTGTACGATGGCATCTTTTGCTCCTGCATATGCAGAATAAGATTTCCAGCCAGAGAAAGATAATGGAACTTCAAGGTTGTTGAAGATGTGAAGCATTGCTACAGCTACCCAAGTTCCAAGATAGAACCAAATAGCAACATACAAGTGCCTTACTCTTCTCTTTGAAATAGTCATGATCATGTTAACACCAAAAATGATCCATGAGAATGCAATCAGGATATCGATTGGCCACTCATGCTCAGCATATTCTTTAGAAGTATTAATACCCATAAAGAAGGTAATGAACGTAGCAACGATCATAAACTGCCAAGTCCAGAAGTGAATCCAAGATAATGTATCACTGTACATTCTTGTCTTCAATAATCTTTGCGTAGAGTAGTATACTCCTACATAAACAATATTACACACGAACGCAAAGATCACGGTATTGGTGTGCAACATTCTGATTCTACCAAAACCAAACGCTCCATGAGTGTTTATTAACCCTTGAATATTACCCGATGCCAAACTTTTAATGGTTGTGTCATCTGTACCGAATAAGAATTCAGGTAATTCAGGGTAGAAAAGCATTAATGCCGCCGTAAGCCCGAACGTAAATCCTATGAAACCAAAGATAATGGTCGCATAGAGGAACGCACGGACAATACTATTGTCATAACTAAACTTTTGTGTTTCCATATCAACTATTCACTATTTTTCTCAATTTTTATTATTTTCTCCTATTTCTTTCTCGTCTTTATCTTTGTCGCCAGTTTCATCTTTTTCCTTGACTTCGTCATCGAAAAGGATTCTGACAGCAGGAGATTCGTCGTCTTCAAACTGTCCTTTTCTGGCATACACTATAAATACGACCAGGAAGATCGCAGCTAAAGAAACACTGCAGACGATCATTAAATATAGAATATCCATTGGACAACAAAATTAACCTATTTTCGGGGTTCAAATTTAGTGAAAAATAATGACATTCATCACGAAATGCCGATTTCAGCTAATTTAAAATCAGTCTAAATAAGAGGGTTTAAGCCTGTTTTTTGAAGTATTTGCGACCCAGTATCCATGTTGAAACTGTCGTAAATGTAACTACCGTGATGGAGCTTGCTGGCATGATGAGAGCCGCGAAAAGCGGATGCATGTGCCCTGTAACTGCGTAACTTAACCCAACGATATTGTAAAGAAAACTAATTATAAATGTCATTTTCACAATGGTGATGGAGCCTTTGCAGACATTCAGATAGTTATCTAAAGTCACTACTTTTTCACCATTCATGATAACGTCAGAAGAAGGGGTAAAGCTGTTGGTGTCATCAGCAATGGCAATTCCTACATTGCTCTGCTTTAGGGCTCCTGCATCATTGAGTCCATCACCAAGCATGGCTACTTTCATGTTCTGATCCTGAAGATTTCTAATGTAGTTCAGTTTGTCTTCCGGGCTTTGGTTGAAAGCCATTCCTTTGTAGTTTGGAATGAGCTCTTTAAGCTGATTTTCCTCTGAGGAATTATCTCCACTCAGAATAAATATTTTGTAGTGGGTGAGTTTCTTGAATAGATCTTTAAGTTTAGGTCTGTATTCATTCTTAAAGATAAACTTGCCTAGGAATTCATCATTTTTGCTGATATAAACAGCGGTTTCTAGGTTTTTAGGCTCTTGATTGTTATAACGGGCAGAGCCGATTTTATAAAGATTTCCTCTTACGTTTGCCAAGTACCCTTTTCCTGAGATTTCCTGGAAGTCTTCCACGGGGAAATAATCATCATTCACTTCAATGAATTCATAAAGTGATTTAGAAAGAGGGTGGTTGGAGTTCTTTAATAATGTTTTGATATTCAGTTGGTCAAATTCGCTGATTTCAGAACCTTCAAACTTAATGTTTGATCTTTTTCTGTGAGTGATGGTTCCGGTTTTATCAAAAACAATAGTATCTAATTTGGCGATTTTTTCAATCGTTAGTGTGTCTTTTACATAAAATTTATTTCGACCTAAAATTCTCATAATGTGTCCGAAAGTGAAGGGTGCAGATAGTGCAAGCGCACAAGGACAAGCAATGATGAGAATTGCTGAAACAACCTGGAACATTTTCTCTAAATCGATGAATGCCCAGTAAATTCCAGAAATAAGAGCAATTCCTAAGATGATGAATGTAAAGTATTTACTGATATTGTTGGTTAGAGTATCAAGACCCGTTTCGTGTTTCTTGAAGGCCTCTTTATTCCAGAGCTGAGTAAGATAACTCTGATCAACATCCTTAATCACCTCCAGTTCCAGAGATGATCCTATCTGTTTTCCACCAGCAAAAATTTTGTCTCCCGGTTGTTTGCTGATACTTTCACTTTCTCCTGTGATAAAACTGTTGTCAATGTTTCCTTCTCCGTTGATAAGGATGGCGTCTACCGGGATGATTTCCTGGTTTCTAACTAATATTCTGTCTCCAACTTTTATTTCGGAAAGGAGAATGTTTTCCTGTTTTCCTTCAAAGTCTACCTTGGTTACAGCAATAGGGTAGAATGATTTGTAATCTCTGTCATAAGAAAGAGCACTATAGGTTCTTTTTTGGAACAGTTTCCCCATCAGCATAAAGAACAGAAGTCCGCAAAGGGTGTCAAAATATCCGGGACCGTAATCTGTTGCTACTTCGTAAATACTTCTTCCGAAAAGAACAAATATCCCTAATACAATAGGAACGTCAATGTTGACAATTTTATTTTTTAATCCGTACCAAGCGGATTTGTAATAATCTGAAGCGGAATAAAATACAACGGGGCAGGCTAATAAGAACATCAGAACCCTGAAAAGACCTTTGTAATGTTCCATCCAGTAGTCTTCCCCACCCACATATTCTGGGAATGCTAAAAACATCCCGTTTCCGAAAGCAAAACCTGCAATCGCAAACTTTATAAGAAGTGATTTGTCAAGATGGTCAACATTTTTCTCAGCAGTTTCAAGGCTGATAACGGGTTTATATCCTAAATTGGTTAGGAAATTAGCAAGTTCGCTTAATTTTAGATCGTTATGGTTGAATGAGATCTGTAAGGTCTTTCTTGTGAAGTTAACCTGAGAATATTTAATATAAGGATTCAGGGTATGAAGGCTTTCCAGTAACCAGATGCAAGAGGAACAGTGAATTACAGGAATCTTGAATGTGACAAGACTGGTGTTTCCTTCAGAGAAATCGGTAACTTTTTCAAAAATTTCCGGAGTATCTAAATAATCGAACTGGGTAGAATTTTCATCACCCGGACGAATTCCTGCCCCTTTATTAAGTTCATAGAAATTACTTAAATTATTTATATTCAGAATTTCATAAACAGACTTACAGCCATTGCAACAGAAAGTCTTTTCATCAAACAAAATTCTCTCTTTTTCTATACCTTGACCACAATGAAAACAGTTCTCGCTCACCTCCCTAAAATATTGAACTACAAAATTATAACAATTTTTTTTGTTTATCGAGTTAAAAAGTTCTATTTTTGTGATAAATATCATATAAAATGCCGCAGGAACAACAGATAGCCATTGAAGAGAGGTTCGCCAGAGTTTTTAATGATAAATCTTTTAAGGAAAGACTTTCTAGCGCAGATTTTGAAAAATATATTAACGGTAAAAAAAGATTGAGTTTTCAGAAACACGATACTATTTTTGAAGATGGAGAGACTCCAAAAGGGGTGTTTGTACTTGAAAATGGGGCCGCTAAACTTTCAAAATCAGGTGCATTTGGGAAAGATCAGATTTTAAGATTTATTAAAGAAGGGGATATTATCGGCTATCGTTCTTTGCTTTGCGGGGAAAACTTCCAAGCTAAAGCAGAAGCCATGACAGACATTGAGTGTGTTTTCTTACCAGCAGATATCTTTATGTATCTTCTAGAGGTAGATCCGCAATTGTCTTTCGTAATGCTTCAAAAAATTTCTTACGAATTAGGAGAATCTTCCAATACCATTACGTTCCTTGCCCAGAAAACGGTAAGAGAAAGGCTGGCTGAAATATTGCTGCTTTTGGAACAGAAATTAGGAGTAGATCCTGAAGGATTTATCAAAATTTCATTAACAAGAGAAGAAATTGCCAACATTATTGGTACGGCTACAGAAAGCGCCATCCGTTTGATCTCAGAATTCAAACAGGATAGCCTGATAGAAGTTGACGGACGAAACATCAAGATTCTAAATCACGATAAACTCATGAAACTCGGTCACGTAGTTTTATAAAAATCATAAAAACTTAAGTCGGCTGAATGGCCGACTTTTTAACTTTTAAAAAATAGATAAATTATGTCTGTTCACTCTGAAATTAAAAAAGTTACGACTGAAACCTTGCGCAAAATGAAATTCGACAAGGAAAAAATAACAATGCTTACTGCTTATGATTTTACCACGGCAAAGATGGTAGATGCAGGTGGAGTAGATGCTATTTTGATTGGAGACTCTGCAGCGAATGTAATGGCGGGTTTTGAAACTACGCTACCTATTACATTAGACCAAATGATCTACCATGCTCAAAGTGTGGTAAGAGGAACCGACAGAGCTTTGGTGGTAGCAGATCTACCATTCGGAACGTATCAGAGTAATCCTGAAAAAGCATTAGAGTCTGCAGTAAGAATGATGAAAGAAGGAGGCGCGCATGCCGTGAAAATTGAAGGCGGAAAAGAGATTTCAAAATCTATTAAGAAAATAATCAATGCCGGAATTCCTGTAATGGGACACTTAGGATTAACTCCACAGTCTATTTATAAATTCGGAACGTATAAAGTAAGAGCAAAAGAAGAGGCAGAAGCTGAAAAGCTGATTGCTGATGCACAGCTTTTAGAAGAATTGGGATGCTTCTCTGTTGTATTGGAAAAAATTCCTGCAGAATTAGCTAAAAAAGTTACTGAGAGTATTTCTATTCCTACAATAGGAATTGGTGCAGGAGCAGACTGTGATGGTCAGGTTTTAGTGTATCATGATATGGTAGGAATGAATAAAGGGTTCAGTCCAAAATTTTTAAGAAGATATCTTGATCTTTACACAGAAATTACTGGAGCAGTGTCTCAATATGTAAAAGATGTGAAGAGCATAGAGTTCCCTAACCAAAACGAAAGTTATTAAAATTAATTCATGCAAAATCAACAACAATCTATTCAGGGAATCCTATCTATTGCAGCATTGATCTGCTTAGCCATTGGCTGGTTCAATTTATTTTCACCTGACATCAATCATTTATTGTCCAGAAAAGTCTTCTATATTCTGATAGGAGCCAGTTTCTTTATTCAGGCACCAATGCTGACCAATAAAAACTTTATGTATGCGATGTATGCAGCAGCAGGAGTTTGTGTAGTTGGAGCTTTACTGCCTGAAAGTCCAATGATTTCAGGGCTTAAAACAATTGGCCTTTTAGCAGGGATTATTCTTTCAATGTCAAATAGAAACCGTAACAGATAGATTTAATGAAGGAGCAGATTGTATATGAAGACAACCACCTTCTGGTAGTGAACAAAAAAGTTGGTCAGCTTGTACAAGGTGACAAGACTGGTGATGAATCACTATTGGAATCTATTAAGAATTTTATAAAAATAAGAGATGCTAAGCCGGGAAATGTTTTTCTCGGCTTGGTTCATCGTATAGACCGCCCTACTTCAGGTTTGGTCATTTATGCTAAAACTTCAAAAGCGCTTTCCCGTCTTACTCAAATGGTGAAGAATCGTGAAGTTAAAAAGACTTATTGGGCCGTAGTGGGAAAAGAGATAATTCCACAAAGCCAAAGACTCGTTCATTATTTAAAGAAGAATGAGAAGAATAATAAGGCGATTGTTTTTCCAAAAGTTACAGAAGGAGCTAAGGAAGCTATCCTGGCCTATAATGTTATAAAGACTTTGGATAATTATCTGCTTCTTGAAATAGATCTTGAAACGGGAAGGCACCATCAGATAAGAGCTCAGCTATCTAAGACAGGCATTCCAATCAAAGGAGACTTAAAATATGGTTCTCCGCGTTCCAATCCGGATGGAGGAATTAATCTTCATGCAAGGAAATTGGAATTTATTCATCCTGTAACCAAAGAAGAAATAGAAATTATAGCTCCTGTTCCGCAGAATGATGCTGTTTGGAGGGCTTGTGAAGAATAACCATAAACTATAACATGAAATTCAAATCACTTTTATTAGCCACATTGCTGGTTATGGCATCTTGTTCAGACAATGATGAAATGCCTATTGATAATTCACAACAGACGGTTACTGAAAATACAAGCAAAATCTCGTGGAATTATCCTGTTTTATCACCTGTGTTTAATGAATTGGAACAAAATTATATTTTCGAATATGATTCTCAGGGAAGAGTTAGTAAAAAAGTAGGAGGAAAGTTGGAACTTTCTGGAAGCACGGGTTTTTCTTATGCTTATTCAAAATCAGTGTATACAATGATAACGTATACAGGAAATACAGCAATTATGAAAAACTATAGCTCTGACCCTAGTTTCAATGTTCAATTGAAGGAAAGAAGGTTTGAATTTGATAATCAAGGTAGAGTTATTAAATTAGTTATTCCAGAGGTTAATAATTCATATATGGATAAGTATTTGACCTATACTTATGACGCTTCAGGAAAGCTAATTGAGATTTTAACTCAATATCCTAACGTTCCATACGATCCAACTGACCCACAAGATTATATTTTGACGTACGTAGAAAAGTTTATTTATAATAATTCAGGAAATTTAGAAAAGGCAACTAAAACTCAAAAGCATAATAATGTTGATGCATACATTACGAACGAAATTACATTTGATAATTTTGATTCTGCACAAAATCCATTTAAGAATTTGGGAATTTTTGAAGATTATTTCTACTTTTCATTATCAAAAAATAATCCTCAGAGAAGAATTTCAAAAGAATATCAACCTTATAGCTCCGAATTTTTTCTGAATCAATCAAATTGGACTAATCAATATAATACCAATGGCAGGTTAAAGCTTTTCTATTAAAGCATTTTGAATAAATATTAATAAGATCCATCTCCAAAGTTGAGATGGATTTTTTGTTTCCTGAAAATTTGATTTTGCCCATTCTGAAAAAATAGCTAACTTCGTCCCACACTTTAGGGGTGTCTGTTTTTACAGACTGAGACTTTACCCTTTGAACCTGATCTGGATTATACCAGCGTAGGGAAAAGTAGATGACTTTTGCTGTACATTCTATTGTACAATAATGGCCATTCCTAAAGTATATTTAAATTATTAGGAATGGAACTTATAATCAACCACACCCGAAAAACATTTGATGTACTTCCTGAAAACCTGGAAGCATTATTGGCTATGGAATTACCTGGAAAAAAGAAGGGTATTGCCGTAGCACTCAACAACCGTATTGTTCCGCTGTCAGCCTGGGCGGAGACTCCTCTTAACAATCAAGATTCAATTTTAATCATTACTGCCACTCAGGGCGGATAATTCTCATATTTAATACCAATATTTATGGCTCATTCAATTACATGTTCGCCATTTCCGAACTCAAAGAAAATTTATGTTGAAGGAAAAATTCATCCTATCAGCGTAGCAATGCGTGAAATAAAGCTTAGCCCCACTAAGCTTAGCAATGGAAATTTTGAAGAAAATGCTCCGGTAACCATTTATGATACTTCCGGTCCCTATACCGATGAAAATAGTGTAATCGATATTCAAAAGGGACTTCCAAGAATAAGAGAGCAATGGATTCTGGACAGAGAAGATGTTACGATTCTGGAAGGAATTACATCTGAATATGGGAAAGCCCGTCTGGCAGATCCAAAACTTGATGAATTGCGCTTTTCTTACGATCATAAACCTAAGGTTGTTCAGGATGGTAAGGAACTTACTCAACTTTATTATGCAAAACAGGGAATTATTACTCCTGAAATGGAATACATTGCGATCAGAGAAAACCAAAGAATAGAACAGCTTGCAACGGTTCCAAAAGAAATGGCTTGTCAGCATATCGGAAACAGCTTTGGAGCGAATACTCCAAAAAGCAAAATTACTCCAGAGTTTGTAAGGGATGAAATTGCTGCAGGAAGAGCTATTATCCCGAATAATATCAATCACCCGGAAAGTGAGCCGATGATTATCGGACGAAACTTTTTGGTAAAAATCAATGCGAATATTGGAAACAGTGCGGTTTCGTCAAGTATTGATGAAGAAGTGGAAAAAGCAGTATGGGCTTGCCGATGGGGTGCAGATACCATTATGGATCTTTCTACAGGAAAGAATATTCATGAAACCCGAGAATGGATTATCAGAAACAGTCCGGTTCCAATTGGTACTGTTCCGATTTATCAAGCGCTAGAAAAGGTAAAAGGAGTACCTGAAGATTTAACCTGGGAAGTTTTTAAAGATACCTTGATAGAACAAGCAGAGCAGGGCGTGTCTTATTTTACCATCCATGCCGGAGTTTTATTAAGATATATTCACCTGACAGCAAACAGAGTAACGGGAATTGTTTCCAGAGGAGGTTCAATTATGGCAAAATGGTGTTTGTATCATCACAAGGAAAACTTTTTATACACTCATTTTGAAGAGATTTGCGAGATCATGAAGAAGTATGATGTAGCTTTTTCATTAGGAGACGGTTTACGTCCTGGATCTATTGCTGATGCCAATGATGCGGCTCAGTTTGCAGAGTTGGAAACATTAGGCGAACTAACAAAAATTGCCTGGAAGCACAACGTACAGGTGATGATTGAAGGCCCTGGGCACGTTCCGATGCACATGATCAAAGAAAACATGGAGAAACAATTGGAAGTATGTGATGAAGCACCTTTCTATACTTTAGGTCCCCTAACTACAGATATTGCACCAGGCTATGATCATATCACTTCAGGAATTGGAGCAGCAATGATCGGATGGTTTGGATGTGCAATGCTTTGCTATGTAACCCCGAAAGAACATTTAGGTCTTCCGAATAAAGACGATGTAAAAGTAGGGGTAATTACTTACAAATTAGCAGCCCATGCTGCGGATTTGGCAAAAGGACATCCGGGATCGCAATACAGAGACAACGCATTAAGTAAAGCGAGATTCGAATTCAGATGGGAAGATCAGTTCAACCTTTCGTTAGATCCGGATACCGCCAGAGCCTATCATGACGAAACGCTTCCTGCTGATGGAGCTAAAATTGCCCATTTCTGTTCGATGTGCGGGCCAAAATTCTGCTCTATGAAAATCACACAGGAAATTCGTGAATCTGCAGAGAAAGGAATGTTTGACAAATCACAAGAGTTTATTGAAAAAGGAAAAGAAATTTATATATGATTCTCGTCATCACTCCTGAAACCATAGTTCCGAATGAATCAGAGATTATCAATCAAATGTTTCATGATGGGCTTGATTTGCTTCATATCAGGAAACCTTGGACCAGCCCACAAGAAATGACTGAATTTATTGATAGTATTGATCCTTCATTTTATGCTCAATTAGTACTGCATAATCATTATGAGCTTGGAAAAAACTATGGAATTTCAAGATTACACTTTAGAGAAGAAGACCGAAAAGTAAGAAGATACAAACCTTTTATGAATGGTAATACAATTTCAACTTCTGTTCATGAGATCACTACTTATAATACTCTGGAAAAAGAATGGGAATATGCTTTCATAAGTCCATTCTTTCCCAGTATTTCCAAAAAAGGATATGGAATTGATTCAACAGTTATTGAAAGTTTAAAACAAAGAAATAATCCGGATGTAAAACTGATTGCTTTGGGAGGAATTGATTCTCATCGTATTCAGGAAGTCTTCGATCTTGGAGTGAATGGTGTGGCTTTATTAGGCGCAATTTGGGAGAGTGATGAACCTATACATGTTTTTAGAAAATGCAGGGACAAGGTCCTTTTGTAATTATCTACTATCAAAGCCTGCTTCAGTATGAGGCTTATCCTCAGCCATTGCAGGAGAGTTTGCAAAAGATGAAATTCTGGAAACAGCCTGTAAAAAATGAGAATTATATACCGAACAATTTTTAAAAAGCAATCCCTCTTTATTGGGAAGACATTCATAGTCAATATGGAAAAATTACAATACATATCACAAGGATATACAAAGCAGGAGCAGGAGCAGAATATTCGTAAAGCTTTAGATAACGGGATAAAATGGGTGCAAATCCGTTGGAAAAATGCACCTGAAAATGAATTAATAGACCTTTGTGAAACTTCAAAGCAACTTTGTTCAGAATATCAATCAATTTGCATTATCAATGATCATGTACAGCTGGTGAAGACAATAGATGCGGATGGGGTTCATTTAGGGTTAGATGATGGTTCTATTCAGAAAGCGAGACTAGTTCTGGGTGAAAATAAGATCATTGGTGGAACAGCCAATACCATTTCAGATGTCCTTCAAAGAATGAATGAATCATGTGATTATATTGGTTTGGGCCCATTAAGATTCACTTCTACAAAAGAAAAGCTCAGCCCTATTCTTGGATTTGAAGGTTATCAGGAAATTATAGACCAGCTTGGTGAAAAATCGATTGTGATTCCCAAGATATTTGCCATTGGAGGAGTTCATCTCAAAGACATTCAACAATTACAAAAGATCGGAATTTATGGAGTAGCGGTTTCTGGTCAGATTACGAATGAACCGGCTCTCGTTAATGAATTTAAAAAAGCAATGATATATGCATAATCAAAAATTAATAATAGCAGACAGAACTTTTGAATCGAGATTATTTTTAGGAACAGGAAAATTCGGAAGTCTTGAAGATATGGCAGCCTCTGTGGTGGCATCAGAATCCAATATGGTTACGATGGCTTTAAAGAGAATTGATGCCCAATCACAAGAAGATGAGCTTCTGGGCTCATTAAAAGGCACAAATGTTCATCTTTTGCCCAATACTTCAGGAGCCAGAACAGCAAAAGAAGCCGTTTTAGCAGCACAATTAGCCAGAGAAGCTTTAGAAACGAACTGGGTAAAGCTGGAAATTCATCCGGATCCGAAATATTTATTGCCGGATCCTATTGAAACACTTTATGCAACCGAAGAATTGGCAAAATTAGGTTTTGTGGTGATGCCTTACATTCATGCTGACCCTGTTTTATGTAAACGTCTTGAAGATGCGGGAACAGCCGTAGTAATGCCTTTGGGAGCACCTATTGGAACGAATAAAGGATTGAGAACATTAGATTTTTTAGAAATTATCATCAGCCAAAGCAAGGTTCCTGTGGTGGTAGATGCGGGAATAGGCGCTCCATCGGAAGCCGCAAAAGCAATGGAAATGGGGGCAGATGCTGTTCTTGTGAATACAGCCATTGCAGTGGCAAGAAATCCGGTGAACATGGCCATAGCTTTTAAAGAAGGGGTGATTGCCGGAAGAAGAGCTTTTGAATCAGGATTGGGAGCAATAGCAAATCATGCTGAAGCATCAAGCCCATTAACTTCGTTTTTGTTTGAATAAAAATCAGAATAATGAATAGTTTTAAGGAGGTTTTCGAGGAGTACCAATGGGATGAGATAAAAGGCAGACTTGAAAAAGTAACAATCTTCGAGGTTCGAAACAGTCTCCAGAAAAGACATAAAACATTGGATGACTTTCTGAACCTGCTTTCACCGGCAGCTTCACAAGAGTTGGAACTTATGGCTACTATGACAAGAGCTCTTACTCAGAAACGTTTTGGGAAGACCATTCAGTTGTATGCTCCGTTGTATCTGAGCAACGAATGTCAGAATATCTGTACGTACTGCGGATTCAGTCTGGATAACAATCTCAAGAGAAAAACACTTTCTAATACAGAGCTGATGATTGAATCTTCGGTTTTAAAGTCGATGAGAGTGAATCATGTTCTTCTGGTGAGTGGGGAAGCCAATAAAATAGTAGGTGTTCCTTATTTTCAGAATGCCGTTCGTCTACTGAAACCCCATTTTTCCAATATTTCTATTGAAGTACAGCCTTTGGAGGAAAATGAATATAGACTTCTTCATGAGGAAGGCGTACATTCCGTATTGGTGTACCAAGAGACTTACCATCAGGAGGTATATAAAGAATATCACCCGAAAGGTAAAAAATCCAATTTCCATTTTCGTTTAGATACTCCCGACAGAATTGGCCGAGCCGGAATTCATAAAATGGGGCTAGGGGTTTTACTTGGGCTGGAAGATTGGCGTGTAGACAGTTTCTTTAATGCTCTTCACATCGATTACCTGCAGAAACAGTACTGGAAAAGTAAGTTTTCAGTATCATTTCCGCGATTGAGGCCGGCAGAAGGAATTATTGAACCTAATTTTGTTATGGAAGATAAGGATTTGCTACAACTGATCTGTGCCTACAGAATCTGGAATGAAGATCTTGAAATATCCATTTCCACCAGAGAAAACGAAACTTTCAGAAATCATATTGTAGCACTGGGTGCCACCACCATGAGTGCAGGTTCAAAAACAAATCCGGGCGGATATGCTGTAGATAAAGAATCATTGGAGCAGTTTGAAACCAGTGATGAAAGAAGTATGGAGGAGATCAAAAATATGATTAGACGATCAGGGTATGATCCGGTGATGAAGGATTGGGATTCCGTTTACAGTGGAGTTTAAATTTCAATGATGATTGTTTAATATGCAAAGCGAAGATATTTTTAAAAGATACAGTCGCCAAATCTTTATTGATGAAATAGGATTGGAAGGACAAAAGAAAATAATAAATGCAAAGGTTCTGGTTATAGGTGCCGGAGGGTTGGGGAGTCCTGTAATTCAATATCTGGCAGCCGCAGGAGTGGGAACTTTAGGATTGGCAGATTTTGATACAGTGGAACTTCACAATCTGAACCGCCAGATCATTCATAATGAAAATGAAATAGGAACATTGAAAATCAAAAGTGCTGAGAAATTTGTGAATACCCTTAATCATCAGGTAAAAGTAATAGGAATTGAACAAAAGATTGATGCAGTCAATGCTTCACAAATTCTTTCCCAATACGATATTATTGTAGATGGATCAGACAATTTCTCAACAAGATATCTGGTAAATGATACCTGTGTAGCATTGGAGAAAACATTGGTGTACGGAAGTATCTTAGGATTTTCCGGGCAGGTTGCCGTATTCAACTATAAAGGAAGCAAAAATTTAAGGGACCTCTTTCCTGAACCTCCTTTTGACGAAGAGATGCGAGATTGTGACAGTCTTGGAGTCTTAGGTGCCTTGCCAGGAATCATCGGAAGTATGATGGCGCTTAAAGCCTTGAAAATAATTACCAATCTTCCTGTAAATCTAAATCAGTTAACATTAATTGATACACTGAACTGGAGGTTTCAAACGTTAGATTTTTAGATAATGCTCTAAGGGCATTTTTGTTTCTCGAAGATTACGCAGATGTCACAGATTCTGTTGGATAATATCTTTATACTGATGAAGAAAAATCTGCATGAGATACAACTTCTTTATTATAATCAATAGAAATAAAAATGAGACAATAATCCTATTACTGTCCCATTTTCGTTTATTATATCATTTAAATCTATTACTGTCCTTGTTGCATAACACCGCCATTATCCTCTTTTTTGGTTTGGTTCAGGATATTGGGATCCTCTTTTGCTAATTTGTTTCTCGTTGGAATTTTATAATTGATAGATAATCCAAAGTTTCTTGAATCATATTTGGTCCTTAGTGTAGCAGTTTCTCCTGATGGTGGATTAGAACGAACCTGCATTACCTGACCATTGAAAATGTCATTGGCAAAAACAGAAAGGGTGAGACGATTATTCATGAACTTTTTAGTAAGTGTAATATCTACGTTGTTATTAAACGGTTTTTCTGCTGTAAAATAGAAATATCCTGCCTTGGGAGTCAGATAACTGTAATTAGCCGTTAATTTTATATCTTTTGGCAAGATCAACTGGGTTGAAACATTAAAAATCCAAAAACCTTTATTATTCAGATTATCTATTTCATGCTTTTGATATCCGGCATACACGTACATAAAGTTAATTTTATCAGGATTAAAATTAAACTTCATCACCTCACTAAGAGATTTACTAAATAACATAAACGGGATAGGGAGCCCTACATTGAAGTTGTGAATCTTCATGTTGGAAATATTAATCTGTTCATTAAATAAATTTTTTCCATCCCTTTTGATGATTTGAGCTATCTGATTCTGAGCCGAACTCACACTATATCCTATAAATGCGTAATCAAAAGCAGAAATCTTTATTTCGTAGTTATCAAAAATGGTTGGCTGTAGGTTAGGATTTCCGTTCACCTGAGTATTGGGTCCTTGGAATGTTGTATTGTTTGGGTTAAGTGCAGAAATACTTGGTAAACTGATCTTTTTGTTGTAGTTGGCAGCAATAGAAACCTGGCTCATTAGGTTATACTGGATGCTGGCATTAGGAAACAGTTTAAATTTATTAAACGGAAGAAGATCCTTTTCAACAACCACCCCGGTACTGTCAATTGCCCGGGTTATTCCGGAAATATCATAATTTTCTGCGCGGGATCCTAAGGTAACATCAAACTTTTTAAATTTTGCCTGAAACTCTAAATATGTAGATGCCGTTTGTCTTTGATAATCTAGATTTGTCAGGCCTTTACTTTTAGTATCAAAGTTTTGTTTTTCATACAACCCTCCGAAACTTACCTTTCCCCCATCAAGAATTTTAATTGGCTGAGAATAATCCACTTTAAAAGTAGCAATTCTCATGTCAGATTTGTTGTTAAGGATGTTACCTCCAATAATATCAATGGGTTCATTATCACTATATTTTCCTTTTCTGAAAATATTATCCTGGTCAAACCTGCTGTTAGACTTTGTATATCCAAATTGAAAATCTAACTTCTGAGACTTGTCATTAAAACGTTTCTGATAGGTTACAACGGCTTCCTGTCTTAGGCTATTGGTATTAGAGGCATCTGAAGCGTCAAAAATAAAATCTCTGTAATAAAATCCATTAGGTTTTGTCTTGTCTTCTATTTTTTTGGCACCTTCACCGTCGCTTAAAGTGTAGTTGTCATTATTGTTGTGGTAAATATCATAATTCAATAATAGCCTGTCCTGTCCAAGATCAAATGTTAATGCTGATTTTGCAAAATAACCACGGCCAATTCTATCTGTATTACTTCCTAACAGATTATCTTGATTAGAATTCAACATACTTTCACGGTAGTTCTGTCCCACATTCAGCTGCCATCCGAAAAGCTTATTTCTTGCATTTAAATTGATTGAATTACTGGTTCTGCTTCTGAACTTATCATAGCTTGTAAATGTGTAATTTCCTGAATAAGTTGCGGTTAAATACTTGTTCGCATTTTTATTCGTAATAATGTTTAAGATTGCACCTCCTGAAGTAGCTGGAAATTCTGCACCGGGTTGCGTGATTATTTCAATTCTATCAATAGAATTAGCGGGCATCCCTTCTAGAAAGGAATTCAGCTCATTAGAAGTAATATTAAGAGGTCTCCCATTAAGATAAGTCTCCAGAAATTTCCCCTGGTACATCATTCCGGCAATATCTGTAGCTACAAGTCCTGGAAGCTTTTTAATTCCTTCCAGAACATTCCCGTTATTAAGCTGAGGCTGTTCAGAAAAATCGAAAATTGTACGGTCAGCCTTTTGTTCAACGGCTTTTTTAGTTTTGGTGATAACAATGCCGTCAATTTGTTTTTCTTTATTGTTATCTTTTTCCTGTGCAAAAGCAAGTACCGAACTTACCAGCAATAGAGAGAATAGAGTTTTTTTCATATTGTTTTTACTACTATCCGGTTAGACGCTTAAAAAGAAAATTTGTTACAGATCGTTAGAGAATTTTATTGATTTTTAGAATCTGATATTCATGCCGTTTATCATTATTCTTGTTAAAATTAAAAGTAATGGAATCAAAAAATGGGTACTGCCAGAGCAGAAAATTCCAATAGGGGATAGCTATTATAAAACCAATCTGTTAGAGAGATTAAAATAGAATAGGGTAGTAATTCAAACCTTATAGGTTTCTAAAACCTATAAGGTTTAGAAGTATCCAATCACTCAGGATTTGCGTAATCAGTAAAACCTGTGTGAGATTAAAAAAATCGCGCAGATTTCTGAGATTGAGCAGGTTTTTTTGGACTTAAAGCCAATGGGATTTTTATTGATGATGAAAGTGGACTAAAGTCCGCTCCTATTGAATTTTATAACTTTTGTATTATGAATGTTTATGTCATTATTTTAAAGAAATAAATCAAAAAAAGACGACTTCAATAGAAGCCGTCTTTTTATTAATCGATCTAACAATTAATTCTTATTTCTCTTGTTGTTTAATCAAGTTTAGGGCAGAACCAGCTTTGAACCAATCAATCTGTTGATCGTTATAAGTATGGTTAGCCATAATGATATCTTTTGTTCCGTCTTTGTGAACGAACTCTAGTGTTAATTGCTTTCCTGGAGCAAACTGGTCAAGATCTAAGAAATTAACAGTGTCATCTTCCTGAATCTTGTCATAATCAGCCTCATTAGCAAAAGTGATCCCTAACATCCCTTGTTTTTTAAGGTTAGTTTCGTGGATTCTCGCAAATGATTTTACCAGTACCGCCTTTACACCAAGGTGTCTAGGCTCCATAGCAGCGTGCTCTCTTGAAGACCCTTCACCGTAATTTTGGTCTCCTACAACAATAGTTGGAACACCTGCAGCTTTGTAAGCTCTTTGTACAGCTGGAACTTCACCATATTCACCCGTTAATTCATTTTTAACGTGGTTGGTTTCCATATTGTATGCATTTACAGCACCAATTAACATGTTATTGGAAATATTATCAAGGTGACCTCTGTATTTCAACCATGGTCCAGCCATAGAAATGTGGTCAGTGGTACATTTTCCGAATGCTTTGATTAATACTTTAGCTCCTGTGATGTTTTTACCATCCCAAGCGGGGAACTCCTCTAATAATTGAAGTCTGTCTGAAGTAGGGCTTACATTAACGACAACACTTGAACCGTCTTCTGATGGAGCTTGATATCCATTGTCATCTACAGCAAATCCTTTTTCAGGAAGTTCGAAACCTTTAGGCTCGTCAAGTTTTACCTGCTCACCAGCTTCATTTGTTAAAGTATCTGTAATTGGGTTGAAATCTAATCTACCTGAGATCGCAACAGCAGCAACCATTTCAGGAGAAGCTACAAATGCGTGGGTATTGGGGTTACCATCAGCCCTTTTCGCAAAGTTTCTATTGAAAGAGTGAATAATGGAGTTTTTCTCTCCTTTTTCTGCACCTTCTCTATCCCATTGTCCGATACATGGTCCACAAGCATTCGTAAAGATTCTTGCATTTTCAAATTTTCTGAAAGAATCTAAAAATCCGTCTCTTTCCGCTGTAAATTTCACCTGCTCAGAACCTGGGTTAATTCCTAAGATAGCTTTAGGCTTTACTCCTTTAGATACTGCATCTTCTACAATAGAAGCAGCTCTTGATAAATCTTCATACGAAGAGTTGGTACAAGAACCAATAAGAGCCCATTCCACTTCCAATGGCCAACCGTTAGCCTCAGCTTTAGCTCTGAATTCAGCAACTGGAGTCGCTAAGTCCGGTGTGAAAGGTCCGTTTAAGTGTGGAGTCAGCTCAGAAAGGTTTATTTCAATTAATTGATCGAAATATTGTTCCGGGTTAGCATATACTTCTGCATCACCCGTTAAGTGTTCAGCAATTTTATCAGCTGCGTCTACTACATCCTGTCTTCCTGTAGCAGCAAGGTATCTTCTCATGGAATCATCATATCCAAAAGTGGAAGTCGTAGCTCCAATTTCAGCACCCATATTACAGATAGTACCTTTACCTGTTGCTGAAAGAGATTCTGCCCCTTCACCGAAGTATTCTACAATACATCCTGTACCTCCTTTTACAGTAAGAATTCCTGCTACTTTTAAGATCACATCTTTAGCGGAAGTCCAACCATTCATTTTACCGGTTAATTTAACCCCGATAAGTTTAGGCATTTTGAGCTCCCAGGCCATTCCTGCCATTACATCTACTGCATCTGCACCACCTACACCAATGGCAACCATTCCTAGTCCGCCGGCGTTTACAGTGTGAGAGTCAGTTCCAATCATCATTCCTCCAGGGAAAGCATAGTTTTCCAATACCACCTGGTGGATGATTCCTGCTCCTGGCTTCCAGAATCCGATTCCGTACTTATCACATACAGAACTTAAGAAGTTGAACACCTCAGAGTTTTTGTTGATACCCTCTTGTAAATCTTTATCAGCACCTACTTTCGCCTGGATCAGGTGATCCGCATGAGCCGTTGATGGAACAGCCACTTTAGTTTTTCCAGCCTGCATAAACTGCAAAAGTGCCATTTGTGCTGTTGCATCCTGCATAGCTACTCTGTCCGGTGCAAAATCTACATAAGAGTTTCCTCTTTCATATTCCTGTGTAGCATTTCCTTCCCAAAGGTGGGTGTAAAGAATTTTTTCTGAAAGGGTAAGAGGTTTTCCCACGATTTGTCTTGCCGCAGCAATTCTCTCAGGATAGCGCTCATACACCTTTTTGATCATATCAATATCAAAAGTCATATCGTATTTAGTTTTGTTCTTTTTTCCGTTAATGTTCCTTTCTCTTATATTTGAAAAAGAAAATCATTTTTTTATATATCAAAAAATGTTCCTATAATCCATAAATAGGAAGGTTTTGATTCTAAAATCAAGAGATTTTATAACTTTCAATTTAAGAAAAAATAGATTCTATTTTCTCGATTTTCTCGGAAAAAAATCGTATTTAACTTAAAATAGAACGATTCTAAACAAAAAAAATGAAAGATTTTAAATCCTAAAAGGACTAAAATCTTTCATTTATATAATTTTCAATAGTCTTGCGACTAATTTATCAATGCTGTTAGTGAGCGCTTGTGCTTGTTAATTCCTTGATAGAAGGTACAAAAGTTGTCAGGTCAATCCCTTCAACTGCTGCTTTGTATTCTTCAATATTTGGGATTCTTCCGATGATAGCAGAAAGAACAACAACCGGAGTTGAAGCCAATAGAGATTCCCCTTTTTTACGCTCAGAATCCTCCACGACTCTTCCCTGGAAAAGACGTGTTGAAGTAGCTAGTACAGTATCTCCTTTAGCCGCTTTTTCTTGGTTACCCATACAAAGGTTACATCCAGGGCGCTCTAGGTACATTACATTTTCATATGTTGTACGAGCTTCCCCTTTAGGAGCGTTGTCATTAAATTCAAAACCTGAATATTTTTCCAGTAATTCCCAGTCACCTTCAGCTTTTAACTCATCAATGATATTATAAGTAGGGGCGGCAACAACTAGTGGTGCGCTAAATTCTACTTTACCATTTTTCTTTTCAAGGTTTTTCAACATCTGAGAAACAATCTTAAGGTCTCCTTTGTGAACCATACAAGATCCTACGAAGCCAAGATCTACTTTTTTCTCACCACCATAGTAAGAAAGGTCTCTGATGGTATCGTGAGTATATCTCTTAGATACATCATCATTGTTTACATCCGGGTCAGCAATCATAGGTTCTACGATGACATCAAGATCTACAACAACTTCAGCGTAATATTTAGCATTAGCGTCAGGAGTCAGTGCTGGTTTTTCACCAGATCTGATCTCTTCAATTCTCTTATTTGCTTTGTCAATTAATCCCTGAAGAACTTTGTTATGGTTATCCATTCCTTTGTCGATCATGATCTGAATTCTGCCTTTAGCAATTTCCAATGATTCGATTAGGGTGTTATCTTCAGAAATGTTGATAGAGGCTTTTGCTTTCATTTCAGCAGTCCAGTCTGTAAATGTAAATGCCTGGTCAGCAGGAAGTGTTCCGATGTGAACCTCAATGATTCTTCCTTGGAATACGTTTTCTCCTCCGAATTGCTTCAACATCTGAGCCTGAGTAGCATGTACCACATCACGGAAATCCATGTGAGGCTTCATTTCTCCTTTGAATGTTACTTTTACAGATTCAGGGATTGGCATAGATGCTTCTCCTGTAGCTAGTGCAAGAGCAACTGTTCCAGAGTCAGCTCCAAAAGCAACTCCTTTAGACATTCTTGTGTGAGAGTCACCACCAATGATGATCGCCCACTCGTCTACAGTGATATCGTTAAGAACTTTGTGAATAACGTCAGTCATTGAGTGGTATTCACCTTTCGGGTCACGAGCTGTGATTAATCCGAAATCGTTCATGAATTTCATTAGCTTAGGAATGTTAGCCTGTGCTTTTTTATCCCAAACCGAAGCCGTGTGACAACCTGATTGGTAAGCACCGTCTACCACTGGAGAAATTACAGTAGCAGCCATTGATTCAAGCTCCTGAGAAGTCATAAGACCTGTCGTATCCTGTGAACCTACAATGTTTACCTGTACACGTACATCAGAACCAGCATGTAATACTTTTCCTGGTGTAGTTCCTACAGCATTTCTGTTGAAGATTTTTTCAACAGCTGTAAGACCTTGTCCTTCGTGAGAAATTTCTTTAGATGGAGCGAAAACAACAGGCGCTTCAATACCTAAAGTCTGAGCTGCGAATGTCTGTAGTTTCTTACCAAATACGATGGCGTAAGACCCACCAGCTTTGATGAATTCCATCTTTTGTGGTGTGAAAGACTTTGTAAGGTCAATCAGTTCCTGATCTCCGTTATATAATTTCTTTTCTTTTGTATTAATAGTTAATAGAGTTCCTGTAGCTACTGAATAAGCTTCTTCAAGAACAATATCACCATTTTCGTTACGAATAGGATTTCCATTTTCATCTACTTTCTTCACCCAGTTCTTAAGGTCAACACCGATACCTCCGGTAACGTCAACAGTGGTAAGGAAGATTGGAGAAATACCGTTTGTTCCTCCTACAATTGGAGCGATATTGACGAATGGAACATAAGGGCTAGCTTGTTTACCAGTCCATAAAGCCACATTGTTTACCCCAGACATTCTGGATGAACCTACACCCATTGTCCCTTTTTCAGCAATAAGCATAACGCTTGCATCAGGATGTTGTGCCTGTAAAGCTTTGATTTCTTCCTGAGCTGCAGGAGTAATCATACATTTACCGTGAAGTTCACGGTCTGATCTTGAGTGCGCTTGGTTACCTGGAGAAAGTAAATCGGTAGAGATATCTCCTTCACCAGCAATATAAGTAATCACTTTAATCTCGTCAGCCACTTCAGGAAGCTTAGTGAAGAATTCAGCCTGTGCATAACTTTCTAAAATTTCTTTTGCGATTTCATTTCCGCTGTTGTATGCTTCCTTTAAACGAGTAGTATCCGCTTCATAAAGGAAAACCTGAGTTTTAAGAACTTCCGCAGCTTGTTGAGCAATAGCGGCATCGTTACCTAAAGCCAAGTCTAATAATACTTCGATTGATTTACCTCCTTTCATGTGAGATAATAATTCGAAAGCAAAGGTTTGAGAGATTTCTTCTACTACGGATTCACCTAGAATGATCTCTTTTAAAAATTTAGCTTTTACACCCGCTGCACTTGTAGTTCCCGGTAGGGTATTGTAGATGAAAAATTTAAGAGAGTCTGCTCGATCTGCATTACCTGTATCTTTGATTTGTGCAATGATTTCGCTTAGTAATTCAGCACCATCAATTGGCTTTGGATGAAGCCCCTGGTCTTTTCTTTCTTCAATCTCTTTGATGTAATCCTTATAAATATTCATAATAGAAGTCTTTCAATATTAAAAGGTAGAGTATTTCGCTACTTCTTACTGGTCTGTATAATACAATTAATGACATTTTGAGATCTCGCATGGGATGCAACATTAATCCAATAAGGTCAGCATAATCTACGCTCTTTTTTAAAAGGTTTTTAAATTATTAAACAATTCAAAATGTTCCCCAAAATTACGAAATTTTACGATTTTATGAGAATGAAATTATTTAGATTCTTTATAAATATGAATTTGATAATTTCTATTTTTGGTCGTAATTTTGCAGTCAAATGGTGAATATGAAAAATATCTTAAATGTTTTGTGCATTTTTATTTCGATTTCTATTTTCTCTCAGGCTAAATCTGTGAAGAAACCTATAGCGAGAAATGGCACGAAATCCGCTGTGAAAAAGGAGAAGAATGCCGTAGTCAGGCATAATCCCGATCTTGTCGTTAATAATAAAGATCTTCCCCTTCTGATTCCTAAAAAGAAAGGGGATAGCTTCGGGTATGTCAATCAAAACAGAAAATTCATCATTCAGCCCGAATATCATATTGCTGTATTTTTTTATGAAGACTGTAATCTTTTGAATTCGCCGAATGAAAAAGTTAGAAAATTTGGAACAAAAGATTATGCTACCGTAGAAAAAAATATGATTTCTTATCGGGTAGACCATTCCGGGAAAAGAGTCTATCAGTTTAAAGATTCGGATTTAGGGAAATGTAAATTTGAAGAGTATAAGCAACAGCTTTTCCAGGCCTATGTTCTTAATGGTTTCTATGGAATTATTGAAAAATCAAAATTCGTGAATGCTGCAGACTATCGACAGTATCAGATCTATCCGCAATATCAGTATCTCTATATTATGGAAGGAGATGATGTTGCAGATCCGATGATTGTAGCTTCAAACAATGATAAATTCGGTGTGATTGATGTCAATAATAAAATTATCATTCCTTTCGAATATTCAAATATTAAAAGAAATTTCAGTTGGAAATTAGGAAAGATGTTTGAAGTGACAAAAGATGGTAAAAACTATTATTATGTTGACGCGAACAACAAAACATACTAGAACATAAACGATGAATAATAAATAAGGGTCATTTATATATTTATAACTCTAATTTTTTTATACAATAAACCTTCTGATAATTGCCTTTGCTATAATTTGTAACCTTAAACCTCGAATCCTGTACCACGAAAACTAGCATCTCGTATATTTTTTGTAATTTCGCGGCTGAAATAAAGGGGTGCTTTAACAGGCTGAGATTATACCCACTGAACCTGGAACAGGTAATGCTGTTTAGGGACATCAACTCTACTGAGGGTTGAATTTGTATAATATCTTATCGATCCCCTTTTATTCATTAAATGTTAAAGATTTATAGAATGAAAGGATTATTTTTTTTAGGGCTTAGTGTAGGCTCTGTAGCCTTTTTGCAGGCTCAAAACACAGATTCTCTGAAGATCAGGGAAATAGAAGCGGTTAATTTTACCAAAAGACTTCCTGTTGCTAAGGAAATCATCAATGTTCAGAAAGATTTAGATGGTAGAAATCTGGGACAGGATCTCCCTATACTTTTAAAAAATCAAACTTCAATAATTTCTACTTCAGATGCTGGAAATGGTGTGGGGTATACTGGTTTTAGAATTCGTGGTGTTTCAGGAACGGCCATTAATGTGATGATGAACGGTGTTCCTTATAATGACTCTGAAAGCCAGGGGACCTTTTTTGTAAATGTTCCGGATTTGACAAGTTCTGCATCACAGATTGTTATTCAAAGAGGGGTTGGAACTTCTAATAATGGAGTTTCTGCGTTTGGAGCAAGTATCAACGTGATTTCAAGAGAGCCGGAAGAAAAGTTTTATTTTAAAACTGATGATAGCTATGGTTCTTTTAATACCTATAAATATTCAGCTGAGGTAGGTTCCGGGAAATTCTGGAAGAACCGTCTTTCTGTAATGGGAAGATATAGTAATATTCATTCGGATGGATACATAGATAGAGCTTCTTCTGATCTGCATTCTTACAATTTTACAGCCTTGTTTGAGGAAGGGAAAACCAAATTGCGTTTAATGGCCTTTGGAGGAAAAGAAAAAACGTATCAGGCATGGAACGGAATCAGCAGAGAAATGTGGGAAACCAATCCAAGATTCAATAATTCGGGTAAAATTGTTGATGCTAATGGGAATATTACCGGATTTTATAATAATGAAACGGATAACTACAGACAGAATCATTATCAGTTACTTTGGGAACAGAAATTCAATGACCGTTGGAATCTTGAAACAACTTTCCACTACACGAAAGGAAAGGGATATTACGAAAACTATAAGCAAGCAAGCTCTTTCTCTAAATATCAACTGCCTAATATTATTGAGAATGGGGTAACGATTACCAAATCAGATTTTATCCGAAAAAAATGGTTAAATAATGATTTCTACGGAGTCGTTTCTACACTCTATGGGAAGTTTGATAATCTAGATTTGAACTTTGGTGCTGTAGCTAATCAGTACTATGGAAGGCATTATGGAAATGTTACCGGAGTATTTTATCCTCAGATTCATGAAAGTGAATATTACAGAAACCGTTCTGTGAAAAACGAAGTCTCTGGTTTTGCAAAGGCTTTATACAGAATGGATAATTTCGAGTTCTTCGGTGATTTACAGCTTAGAAGCATCAATTATAATACTAAGGTCATCATGGCTGGAGACGATGACGGTGCTGATCTGGACAAAAACTGGCTGTTCTTTAATCCTAAAGCGGGGGTGAATTATAAAATAGAGGGTGGGAAGATATTCTTATCTTATGCTCATGCCCATAGAGAACCCAACAGGGCAGATATCATGGCTAATAATGATGTGAAGCCTGAAAAACTTCATGATTTTGAAGCCGGTTTGGAAAAGCAGTTTGGATTTTTATCCCTGACAGCGAATGTTTATTACATGTATTATGTGAATCAGTTGGTTTTGAATGGACAACTTAACAGTGTGGGGGCATTTATCCGGAGCAATTCAGGAAAGAGTTACAGACGTGGTGTGGAGATTGGTGCTTTGGCAAAGCTTTCAAAACAATGGGAGGTTTCCGGTAACTTTACCTTAAGCCAGAACAGAAATCAGGATTTTAATATTGAAGTTGGCAAGCAGCCGATAAGCCTTGGGAATACTCAGATTTCTTTTTCTCCGAATATGATTGCTAATTTGGGAGTAAGGTTTAATCCGAATAAAAGTTTCCAATTTGCCTTAATGAACCAATATGTTGGAAAACAGTATCTGGACAATACAGAGGATAAAAATTTAGAACTTAAAGATTACTTATTGACAGACTTTAATGCCCAGTACCAGTTTAAAATTGGGAACAATGACATTGCATTAAAACTATTGGTAAACAATTTATTCAATAAAAAATATGTGAACAATGGCTCTGTGGGTGAAGATGGCAATCCGCTTTACTTTGCACAGGCAGGAACCAACTTCATGTTTGGGATCAGTTGGAAGATTCAATAGATTGAAAGAAATGAATGTAAATAGGTAAATTGTAAATTTATCCTGAAAGCAATTAGAGATCATGAATAGTAAACCTATTTTAATATGAAATACTTAAAAGGCTGTTTCGGCAGTCTTTTTTTATATGCGTTAAATATCTTCAAAAAGTCATGAAAAAGTTATAAATTTGCTGCCAAATGAATATTTCAGCATACATTTTAGAATATTTAAAACAATTTGGAACTGTCACGGTTCCAGGCTTTGGGGTGTTTTCTCTGAAAAATTCTAAAGCAATTATCAATTCAGAAAATGGAAGTATCCTGCCTCCAGCAAGTCAGATTGAATTTACAATTGACTATGAAGTACAGGCCGATGATCTTACTATTTTTATTGCTAAAGAAAAACAGATGTCTGTAGAGGCTTCAAGAAGCGACTTGAAGATACAAACTGATTTTTGGAAGAAAAAACTTCAGGCAGAGCAGGTTCTTGACATTCAAAATCTGGGAACCATCTTTACAGAAGAAGGACATACCCATTTCAAAGGGAAAAGAATAGAAGCGGGACGTCCGGATTTTTTCGGATTAGAAGAGATCAGGTTCTCAGACATTAATAATGGTGAGAAAGTAAATACTTCAGAAAACCGCGAAAAGGATTATAAATTCAAGAAGACCATTCTTTGGCTTTTCCTATTGATTATTCCTATTCTTGGTATTGTATATTTCGCATTTACTCAAAAGGAACTTCTATTTGGAAAGAAATCTTTTAACAAAGTTTCCGTACAGACTTCTACCCATAGAATTGTAAAAGATACTGTGAAAGTAATGGTTCATACTCCTGAAACTCAGGTTTCAGATTCCCTGAAGAATGATTCACTGGCAAAACCTGCCGGAAAAGCGACTAAACCAGTTCCGGCTGCTCCAAAAAACACTAAGAATAAATGGCAAAAATAAAAACAGCGTCAGAATCCCTGACCATTATGACCAATATCGTTCTTCCGAACGAAACTAACTCTCTAAGAAACCTATTTGGTGGTGAACTTTTAGCAAAAATGGACAGATGTGCTTCCATTTCTGCAGCTAGACACTGTGAAAGAAGAGTAGTAACAGCATCTGTAAACCACGTTTCATTCAATCATCCAATTCCCGAAGGGGGAGTTGTTGTGCTGGAATCTAAAGTTTCCAGAGCGTTCTCTACTTCTATGGAAGTGTATGTAGATGTATGGTCAGATGATCCTATCAATCAGAAAAAAATTCATACTAATTCTGGAATTTATACTTTCGTTGCAGTAGATGAATTCAACCGTCCTATTCCAATTCCGGATATGGTTCCTGAAACAGAAGATGAAAAAGAAAGATACGCAGCAGCCTTCCGTAGAAAAGAGCTTTCACTAATTCTTTCTGGAAGAATGAAACCTTTGGAATCTGTGGAGCTTAAGAAATTATTCCAGGAACCGGAAGAACCACAATCTTCTAAAAAAGATAAAAAATAAGACTTTAAAATGCTTTTAATACTGGAATATCCAAATTAAAAGCATTTTGTTTTTATATCCTATAATAAAATTATAAACACCTTTCTCTAAAAAAATAATGATGGTGTTATTTTTGAAACTCATTAGTGTCATTTGTGTTTAAATAAATTATGAAAATTCTCCTTTTAGATAAAAATCACCCGCTTATTACCGAACAGCTTTTAGCTAAAAACTTTATGTTGGAAGAAGACTTTACTTCCACTTACGATGAGGTTTGTGATAAAATCAAAAATTATGATGGTATTATCATCAGAAGCCGCATTCCTTTAGATAAAAATTTTCTTGAGCAGGCTCAAAATCTGAAGTTTATTGCAAGGGTAGGTGCTGGTATGGAAAATATTGATATTCCTGTCGCTGAAAAATTAGGCATTCAATTAATTAATTCTCCAGAAGGAAACAGAGATTCAGTCGCAGAACATGTAGTAGGAATGTTGTTGGTCATTATGAACAGGCTTTTCATAGCCTCTCAGGAAGTAAAGAATGGGATTTGGAAACGTGAAGAAAACAGAGGTGATGAATTACTTGGGAAGACCGTAGGTTTAATCGGATACGGAAATATGGGGAAGGCTACGGCTAAAAGACTTTCTGGTTTTGGATGTAAAGTGATTTTCCATGATATTCTTCCGGGATTGGGAGATGAGTTTGCTTCTCAGGTTACTTTAGAAGAGCTAAAGGAATCTGCCGAAGTGTTGAGTTTACATATTCCCCTAACTTCTGAAACTCGTTATCTTATTGATGAAACATTTATTTCTGAGATGAAGAATGATTTTTATTTTGTCAATACGGCAAGAGGAAAAAATGTACAAACTAAAAGTTTAGTAGAAGCGTTAAAGTCGGGTAAAGTAAAAGGAGCCTGTCTAGATGTATTGGAATATGAAAAGTCCTCTTTTGAACATCTTGAAATTGAAAATGAAGATTTACAATATCTGCTGGAATCAGAAAAAGCAATAGTTACTCCACATATTGCTGGTTGGACGCATCAGAGTAAAGAAAAATTAGCTCAGTTTATTGTAGATAAAATTGTAAATTCTTATTGCTAGATACATTCTCTTATATTGTTATTCCTTACTTTTAGACCAATAAATTAATCATAAAGTGATGATCTGGACTCCTATAACAGTTGAAGAAATATTTGATATGATTCATTCCACAGAAAATGATTTGCATGGTGATCTTCTGAATTTCTGGGATTTAATTAAAATAGATCCCGAAAAATGGACTGAAGAAGAATATGGAAAAGAAGGAGGTGGATTTTGGGTTGTAGGATTAATCGGAGGAAAAGTGATTTACTACAATGATATTGAAGAGGGATTTAATATCTCAGATTATACCGTATACGGAACGATTGATGAATATATTTGTAATCAGGATGATTTGCACATTGCAATTTTGAATCTTTATAATCTTATCACTTTTGGGGGAAGAGTGATAGGACAGGCAGGACCGCCATTAAACCTGTAGAATAAAATATTAATTTATTCCTTTTTGTTTTTTATATTTGATGTTCATTATGTTAAATTATTCATAATGTCACCTTCATATTTATCATTTACTTTCGACTTTTACTAAATTGCCGCTCATTTTTGAATCTTATGAAGATGCGTAATTTAGTACTTGCTGTAACGGTTGCTTTATCCCTTTTATCCTGTAAAAATAAATCTGAATCCAAAGAGGTTTCAGTTGAAAATACCACCAATCTTCCGAACTATGGGAATGTAGATCTGGGAAATGTGTTTACAAAAACAGATGGACTGCTTTCCAATAAGGAACTATTGACGGGGTATATAGATCAGTACTATAAAAAAATCTGGGAAGGTGGAGATCTTAGCGGAGGTATTTTAGTAGCTAAAGGTGATGAGATTTTATACGAAAATTATAGAGGATTCGGAAGAGAAGGTAATCAGATGCCGATCGATAAAAATACACCATTGCATGTCGCTTCGGTTTCAAAAACATTAACGGCAATGGCTATGATGAAGCTTGTAGAAGCTGGCAAAATAAAATTGACAGACCATCTTACCCAATTCTTTCCGGGATTTCCTTATCCTAATGTAACTGTCCAAACTTTGTTGGATCAAAGAAGCGGATTACCTAAGTATGAGTATTTTATTCCTAAAATACAGCCTGCACCGGCAGAACTTTCCAAACAGTTTATTACCAACCAGGATGTATTGGACATGATTATCAAATATAAACCGGATCTGGCAAGAGATACCGATACCGGATTTATGTATTGCAATACAAACTTTGCTTTACTGGCCTTACTGATTGAAAAAGTAACCAAAACTCCTTTTCCACAGGCAATGAAAGAAATGGTTTTCACCCCGTTGAAAATGAATCATACCTATATTTTTCAGGAAAAAGATATTCCAACTGCTTCACAGTCTTTCTATTATGGTGGAAATAAACTATATCCTTTGGATCGTTTGGATTTGATCTATGGAGATAAAAACGTTTATACTACTCCAAGAGATCTATATAATTTCTCAAAAGCAATGTTCTCTAAGGATTTCCTGAAACCGGATCTGATGCAGATGGTATTTACTCCTTACAGCAACGAAAAGGCAGGGATGAATAATTATGGCCTTGGTTTTAGAATGAAAATTTTTGATAATGGTGAAAAACTGACCTATCACAACGGCTGGTGGCATGGAACCAACTCTGTATTTGCTCACCTTTTAAAATCTAAAGTGACCATTGTGGCTATCGGAAACAAATATTCCGGTAAAGTGTATACAGCGCTTGCTTTATCAGGATTGTTTGAGGATTTTCCTTTACAGAAAGATAAACTTCATTCTGTGATGAATGAGAATAAAGACAGTTTGAATAACGGAAACGAAGTTTTTGGAGAATAATGTTTATTTTTGCTTAAACATTTTCATGAAAAGGTTTCTTTTATTATTCGTTATCAGTTTTCTTGTACACTCTTGTGCAAGGGTAGGATCGCCTGTTGGTGGTCCAAAAGATACATTAGCACCAAAATTTTTAAGTTCTAACATTGATACCACAAGAATCAACGTCAAAAGAGATATCCACGAACTTCGTCTGGATTTTGATGAATATGTGACCTTAAAGGACATCAATAAAAATCTTATTATTTCTCCACCCATCAAGAATATCAAACGAATTCTTCCATCGAATATTGCCAATAAATTTGTTCTTATTCAGTGGACAGATACCCTTCAGGCCAATACCACTTATAATTTTAATTTTGGAAATTCTATTGCGGATAATAATGAGTCCAATATTCTCCGATATTTTAATTTCGCTTTCTCTACAGGAGATAAGTTGGATGATCTGTACATCAGTGGCGAAGTAAAGGATGCTATGCAGATCAAAAAGAAAACCGGGACTAATGAAAATAAGCTGGTAGTTGGATTATATCAGGTAAAAGATACGATGAACTATAAGCAAAAGCCCTATTATATCACCAAGGTAGATGATGACGGATATTATGAACTGAATTATCTTTCTCCCGGAAAATATAAAATTATTGCTTTTGAAGATGAAAACGGAAACTCGGTGTATGATCCAGGAAAAGAGAAAATAGGATTTAAGAAAGAAGCTATTGATGTTGAAAAATCAATTTCAGGCTTAAATTTAAGTGTTTATCCCTCAAAAAAACCTTTGAAGTATTTAGATATGAAGGAGATTTCTGGAGGCGTTCTTATGACATTTGAAGGACACCCTGATGAGGTGAAAGTTCAATCACTCAATGATAAGCTTAAAGATATAAAAGTAACACACGCACCAAAATCAGACTCTGTTAGGATTTGGTTTGATGCAGTGAAGAATGATGTAGGACAGGATGCTAACGAAAAATTAGTGTTTAGTCATAATATTGGACCAAAAAAAGATACGGTTTACTCAGTTTCTTTATTCTACAAGTACAATAAGAAAAATGCGATGGATGTTTTCAGTGATAATGGAGGTGGTTCATTAGCTCCAAAATCTGATTTTAAAATTTCATCCAACTACTTTATTGAAAAGATTGATCCTTCAAAGTGGAAATTAGCTATTAAAGGAGACTCTTTGAATACTCTGCCGTTTACTGCTAAAATTTCAGAGACTAATCCTTATCAGATTCAGGTGAATTCTGATTTTATCAGCGGAAAAGATTATCAGCTTACCATTCCTAAAGAAACCGTTTCTTCTTTTTATACAAAAAATACTCAATCCAAGCGTTTCGATTTTACTGTTGATAAAATAGAACAATTCGGAAGCCTTGAATTCACTCTTACCAATGCTCCTGCTTCTAACTATTGGATTCAGTTACTGGATTCCTCAGATAAAGTGGTGTATCAGAAATATACCAAAGGAGATAAAGTGAAATTTGATATTCTGAAACCAGAAGAATATGTAGTCAGAATATTGGTGGATAATAATAATGATAAGTATTGGGGGGAAGCTGATTTCGCCAGTGAAACTTTTGCAGAGGATGCCTATGTTTTCTATAAAAAAGCTTTGATAAAAGCCTTATGGGAAACAAGAGAAGAATGGGACCTGAAAGATACCAGGACACTGGATAATCCTAAAGGGACAACGGCTCCAACCGTACCGGTTACTCCTCCGGTTTCCGAAGAGAAAGAGAAAGCTGTGATACAGGAAAGTAAAAAAGAGTTAAAATCTGCAAATGCAGTCATAACTCCGGTTAAATAGATTTATGAAGACGGCAAAGAAAATAATTTTTTGGACCCTGGTGGCGTTTGCTCTTATCCAGTTTTTCCCAATTGATACAGTAAATCAACCGGTTGATTCTAAGGTGAATTTTGTTCAGATGAAGAACAGTCCGGAAAAAGTGCGTACGCTTCTTAAAAATGCTTGTTATGACTGTCATTCAAACGAGACGGTTTATCCAAAGTATGCTTATATAGCACCTATTTCATGGTCTGTGAAAAGTCATGTGAATGATGGACGTCAGCATCTTAATTTTTCTGTTTGGGGAACCTACAATAAGGAATTAAAAGAGAATATGCTCGACAGGTCTATGGAAGCTCTTAAACATAAGACAATGCCGTTTCCAGGATATATTGTCTACCATAAAGAAGCTAATTTATCAGAAGCAGAAAGAACTTTGCTTATTCAGTATTTTGGTGAAATGCTGAAATCGAAAACCTATTAATTAAAAATATAATTCCCACAGATTCCACAGATCATCACAGAGTTTATGCAAAATGCATCTGTGTAATTCGTGAAATCTGTGGGAAAATTGTTTTAGTTATAAAAAAACTCCCGCAGATTTTACAAACTTAGCAGGTGGATAGAATCCGGTAATCTGCCTCATTTGCAAAATCTGCGAGAGCATATAGTTATTGCAAAAATTATTTCTTCAGATAACCTTCAAAAAATTTCTTCTGAGAATCAAAAGCAATCTCGTCGAGGTCAAGTTCCTGTAAAGGAATCCATACCGCTTCAGAGATCTCTGAAAGTTCAAGATTTACCTCAAATTTCTTCGAAACATTATATTCATAAAAGAGATCAATAGTATTGTAATCAATTTCTTTATACTGATAGATATTCGGAAGACTGGTGAGGTATTTCAGGTTGGAAATATCAATGTTAAGCTGAAGTTCTTCAAAAAGTTCTCTTTTACAGGTTTCCTCTGCGCTTTCTTTAGGGTCAACAAAACCTCCTGCAAGATCAAGCTTCCCTTTTTTAGGGTCTCTGTTTCTTCGGGTAAGATAAATTTCATCGCCACATCTTATAACAACCGCTACAGCGCCTGCTACGTTGTTGTACAGGGTAAAACCACATTCAGGACAGTTCCATTTCTTTTCACCATCCCAATGTAAGGTCTCTTTGCCACAGCTTGGGCAATATTTCAATACTTTCATCCGTCTATAATTATTTTTCAAAGGCCTGATAAACCATTAGTTTCACTGAGTGATATTCATATTTCTCGGGTGATAACTTAGGATAACATCCCTTAACTCTTCTGTCTTCAGGTGAGTATAGATCTCTGTCGTGGTAATACTGGAGTGGCCCAACATTTCCTGGATATAACGGAGATCCGCTCCATTCTGCAATAAATGAGTAGCAAAAGAATGCCTGAATGTATGTGGAGAAATTTTCTTATTAACTCCTGCTTTATCAGTAAGTTCTTTAATAATAAGAAATACGATCACTCTTGACATGGAAGTTCCACGACTGTTCAAAAACAGAGTGTCTTCATATTTCTTATTAATTTTTCCTTTAGAGCGTACTTCCTTGATATAACTTTCAAGTAATTCTGCGGTATAATCAGCTAAAGGTACAAAACGGGTCTTATTTCCCTTTCCGTGTACTTTAATATATTGCTCCTTGAAATTGATATTAGAGATTTTAAGGTCAATCAGTTCAGATACACGGAGTCCGCAACCGTAAAGTACCTCTATGATACATTGATTTCTTCTTCCGAGATCTGTATTAACCTCAATAGCAGCAGTAATTTTATTAATATCCGGCAGACTTAACGTATCCGGTAGGTATAGTCCCAGTTTAGGACCTTCAAGTAACGCAGCAGGGTTGTCTTCACGATATTCATCTTCCAAAAGAAATTTGAAGAAGGCTTTGATAGAAGATATCCATCTTGCCTGTGATCTCTCACTGAATTTCTGTTTAGAAAGATTGAAAATGTATTCCTGCAGGTTTTCGTAACCGATAGAATCTGGTCCAATATTTTCCAGATCTTCTTCTGCGTAATCTTTTAGTTTCTTAATGTCCCGAACATAGGCGTCGAGCGTGTTGTCTGAAAAATTTCTTTCGAAACGAAGAAATATTTCAAAATCTTTGATCTTTTCATCCCAAGTCATCATTGTGCTTATTTTTTTAGTTCACATTCCGATATTTGTTCTATTTCAATGTTATGGCCTCTCAGGAACGATATTCCATCGTCATCCGAATACTCATTAATATACACCAGTCTTGTAATACCTGCTTGCAGGATCAGCTTACTGCATTCCTTGCAGGGTGACAATGTTAGATATAACGTTGCTCCTTTTGCAGATTGTGTAGAAGCTGCCAGCTTTAAAATAGCGTTGGCTTCAGCATGCAATACGTACCAGTGCGTTTTTCCCTCTCCATCTTCACAACAGTTTTCGAATCCCATAGGAGTTCCATTGTAACCATCTGAAATAATCATCCTATCTTTTACGATAAGAGCCCCTACCTGTTTTCTCTTACAGTAGGAGAGTTGCGCCCATTCCTGGGCCATTTTTAGATAAGCTTTATCAAACTTATTCATACCGCAGCATTAGTTTTTCGAAATAATTTGGATTAAAATCTTTTAGAAAGATTTAGAAGTTCGGCTTTCTTTTCTCTAGGAAAGCTGTTACTCCTTCTTTCTTATCTTCCATTTCGAAAAGTTCTCCAAAATATTTAATTTCAGTTTCAAAACCTTTCTCTGTATCAGATAAATTTACGGCGTTAATCGCCTTCGATATTGCCATTGGTGAATTATGGGCAATAGTGTTCGCTAATTCTTTCGTTTTGGTTAATAATTCTTCAATAGGGTATACTTCATTGACCAATCCGATCTCTTTTGCTTTTTGAGCAGGGACCATTTTGGCAGAGAAGATCATTTCGTTGGCAATACCTTTTCCGACAAGTTTGGGAAGCCTTTGAGTTCCTCCGTATCCTGGAATTAATCCCAGTGTTACTTCAGGAAGCCCTAATCTGGCGTTTTCCGATGCATATCTGATGTGGCATGCCATGGCAAGCTCTAAACCTCCTCCTAATGCAAAACCGTTTACGGCAGCAATGACAGGTTTGGATAGGTTTTCAATTTTGTTGAACAATATATTTTGTCCGTTTCTTGCAAGTTCCTCAGCTTTTTCCTGTCCGAAGTCACTGAATTCCTTGATATCAGCTCCAGCTACAAATGATTTTTCTCCGCTGCCTGTAAGGATAACTACCCTGCAGGAAGTATCGGAATTAAGCTCATCCAATGCGGTACTGATCTCCTGAATGGTCTTTGCATTTAATGCATTTAAACTTTCAGGTCTGTTTATTGTAATGATAGATAATTTATCTTCCTTTTTTAATAATATATTTTCGTAACTCATTTTTCCACTTTAAAATATCATCCCCTGCAAATTATGAATTTTTTACAAAAAAAAGGAAAAAATATTATTTTTTTTTCCTTTTTTTTAATTTATTGTTCAATATGATTATTTCGTGTGATTCATCATATTTGCATCGATATTGATGTTTAGTTGTGATGCTACTTTCATGCCAAGCTCAATGTTGGCACGGAAAAAGTGACATAATTGTCTGTTGATAATCTCCTCTCTTTTAGGTCCGGTGATTCCCTTCATACTGCCTACGATATTTTGGATCAGATTGTTCCTGTCTTCTGTATTCATAGCTTTGGAATAAAGAAGTCCCGGTTGAGTATAATGATCGCTGTCATTATCATTTCTGTTGTAATTGGCAACATGAGCACTATCTAATTCATACTCATAGTTTTTGTAAGAAACATCCGGATTGATGTCATCAAAACTATTGGGATAATAGTTCGGCTTATCCTGATATTGGCTGGAATCTGCCATATAACCATCTCTCTGGTAATTATTGATGGCAAAAGGGCATCTGTTCACTTCCAGTTGATGAGAATTTACGCCCACTCTGTATCGGTGTGCATCCGGATAAGAGAATAATCTTCCCTGAAGCATTTTGTCAGGAGAAAAACTGATTCCGTTGACAAGGCTGCTCGGTGAGAATGTAGATTGTTCAACATGGGCAAAATAGTTGACAGGAACTTCATTCAATTCCATTTCTCCCACTTCGATCAATGGGAAATCATCATGGAACCAAACTTTTGTGACGTCAAAAGGATTCCATCTGAAATCTTTTGCCTGTTCCTCAGTCATTACCTGGATAAATAAGGTCCATTTCGGGAAATCTCCATTCTCGATAGCATTGCAAAGATCTTCCTGTGCAAAGTCTGGATTTTCTCCTGCCATTTTCACTGCATCCTCATCGGTAAAGTTTTTCACCCCTTGTTTTGTTTTGAAGTGGAACTTTACCCATACTCTTTCATTATTATCATTAATCATGGAGAAAGTATGAGATCCGAAGCCGTGCATGTGCCTATAGCCATAGGGAGTTCCTCTGTCTGACATTAATATAAGGACCTGATGGAGTGATTCCGGGTTTAAGCTCCAGAAATCCCACATCATCGTGGCACTTTTTAAATTGGTTTTTGGAAGTCTTTTTTGGGTATGAATAAAATCTGGAAATTTTTTTGCATCCTTAATGAAGAATACCGGTGTGTTATTTCCTACCAGATCCCAGTTTCCATCTTCTGTATAAAACTTCAGAGCGAATCCTCTCGGATCTCTTGCGGTATCTGCACTTCCTTTTTCACCGCCAACAGTAGAAAAACGGGCAAACATTCTGCATGAGTTTCCTACTTTTGAAAATAATTTAGCCTTAGTATATTGGCTGATGTCATGCGTTACGGTAAAGGTTCCATAAGCCCCGCTTCCTTTAGCATGTACAATTCTTTCAGGAATTCTTTCCCTAACGAAGTGTGCAAGATTTTCCTGAAGGACAAAGTCTTGCAGCAATACCGGGCCTCTTGGTCCTACCGTCTGGGAATCTTGATGCTCAAAATAAGGTGCGCCGTTGCTTAACGTTAATTTTTTAGAATCCATAATATTGATGATTTGAATAATTGTTCTCGTATTTTTCTAAATCGAAGTGTAAAGGTACTAATTATCAAATTTACTTGAATTTTTAATTGCTAATAACAAAAACGTTATATCTTTGTAATAGATAATATTAATCAAATGAACATTCAACAATTGGAGTATCTTATCGCGGTTGATAAGTATAAACATTTTGGAAAAGCGGCCCAGGCGTGCTTCATTACCCAGCCTACCTTAAGTGCCATGATACAGAAATTTGAGGATGAATTGGATGTGAAGGTTTTCGACAGAACGACACACCCGATCCGTACTACAGATGTAGGTCTTCAGATCATCGATCAGGCAAAGGTGATTATAGAATCTGTCAATGAGCTGAAAAACAAAGCCAACCTGTTGAATAACATTTTAGGAGGAACTATTAACCTTGGAATTATTCCAACTGTTTCTTCATTTATTTTACCCACAGAGATCTTTAAATTCTTAGAAACGAATCCTAAGATCCAGATGAATGTAAAGGAAATGACGACGGATAATATTATTAAAGCTTTGAAAGCAGGAGAGTTAGATGCGGGAATTATCTCTACTCCTTATGATACTGCTGATGAGTTTTACCAGGATTTCTTATTTAATGAAGAGTTGATGATCTATAGTTCCAATACGGAAGCGAACAAGAAGAATTCTTACATCATTCCTGAAGAGCTGAATGTAGAAAAAGTTTGGTTGCTTGAAGAAGGAAACTGTTTGAGAAATCAGTTCGAAAATATTTGTCATCTGAAAGAAAATACTCTGAAGCCTAAAAATTTAGATTTCTTAGCTTCCAATATCCAGACTTTGGTACACATGGTAGACAAAGTGGGAGGGATCAGTATTCTTCCAGAATTGGCATTGAGCCAGCTTTCTGAAGAGCAGAAAAAGAATGTATTTAGATTCAAGAAGCCTTTCCCTTATAGAGAGATCAGTATTATTTATTATAAGCCAACCTTTAAGCAAAAGATTATTGATGAATTGGCACACTCTATCAAAAATTCTTTGGAGCTTAAGCTGAATTACCACGAAAGTCCGAAAGAATTTGTAAGCATTAAGCCTCAGTAATCAAGAGGCTTTACAATGATATAAATCATTAATTTAAAGAAAATTATAATTAATAAACAAAAATTTTGAGTATTACGAAAATAGTGCTTAAATTTGCTGACGTTTATTAACGAGGAAAAATTTGACCTGATTGCAACCTCTATAAAAATATGCTAAAACAGTATTCTTTTTTCTGGGCAATTTTATTCTTATTTTTCTTCATCACTATTTTTTAATCTAAAAAACAAAGAATAATATGTCTTATTTATTTACATCTGAATCAGTTTCAGAAGGACATCCGGATAAAATCGCCGACCAAATCTCAGATGCATTAATCGATCATTTCTTAGCATACGATAAAAGTTCAAAAGTAGCATGTGAAACTCTTGTAACTACAGGACAGGTAGTATTAGCAGGAGAGGTAAAATCTGATGCTTACCTTGATGTGCAGACAATCGCCAGAGAAGTAATCAATGGAATTGGATACACGAAAGGTGAATATATGTTCAATGGTGATTCTTGTGGAGTAATCTCTGCGATCCATGAGCAGTCTCCAGATATCAATCAGGGTGTTGACAGAGCTGTAAATGATGAGTCATTCGAAGCTAAGGCAAATGCTCAGGGTGCTGGTGACCAGGGAATGATGTTTGGGTACGCTACAAACGAGACGGCAAATTATATGCCTCTTGCTTTGGATTTAGCACACACAATCCTTAAAGAACTTTCTGCGATCAGAAGAGAAAATAAAGAGATTGCTTACTTACGTCCTGATGCAAAAAGCCAGGTAACGATTGAGTATTCTGACGATCATAAACCAATTAGAATTGATTCTATCGTAGTTTCTACTCAGCATGATGACTTCGGAACAGAAGAAGAAATGCTGAACAAGATCCGTGAAGATATTAAAAATATCCTTGTTCCTAGAGTGGTTGCTCTTCAGACTGAGGAAATCAAATCTCTATTCAACGATCAGATCAAATATCACATCAATCCTACAGGTAAATTTGTAATCGGTGGACCTCACGGGGATACAGGTCTTACAGGGAGAAAGATCATCGTAGATACTTACGGAGGTAAAGGAGCTCACGGTGGTGGTGCGTTCTCTGGAAAAGATCCTTCAAAAGTAGACAGAAGTGCTGCATATGCAACAAGACACATTGCTAAAAACCTTGTAGCAGCTGGTGTTGCTGATGAAGTTTTGGTACAGGTTTCTTACGCGATTGGAGTGGCTGAGCCTTGTGGTTTATATATCAATACTTATGGAACGGCTAAAGTTGATCTTCACGATGGAGATATCGCTAAAAAAGTTTCTACTATTTTCGATTTAAGACCTTACGCTATTGAGCAGAACTTAAAATTAAGAAACCCTATCTATCAGGAAACGGCTTCTTATGGACATATGGGTAAAGAGCACTATGTAGCTGATAAAACATTCAACAAAGGCCACAAGAATGAGCTTACGTTGGAAGGTCTTGAATTCTTTACTTGGGAAAAACTAGACAAAGTTGACGAAATTAAAACCGCTTTTGGAATTTAATTTTTTCTCCAGACTAAATATTATGAACTGCTTTATCTTCTGATAAGGCAGTTTTTTTTAATTTTACAACTTAATAAATTGAGCGATGATGAATTTTCGAACTGCAGTAGCTATTCTATCCCTGTTTTTACTGAGTACATTAGTAAAAGCCCAGTATACCATGCATAAAATGATTAGTGTAGGATATACCTATCAAAATCAAAGCTTTGGAGAAGTAGGGGGAAAGTTGCTTTTTCTTAAAAATGATGATGTAATTTACAGATTGGGTGGCTCTGCCTTAATGGGAGTTGCAGACTCCAAATTTGCCATTATGCCAAAATTGCAGGCAGATGTCTTACTTAATTTTGAAAAAAATGTGGATTTCTACCACTCTTATTACTTTTTAGTAGGAGCGGAAGGAACGAACAAATATATTGCTCCAAAAATAGGAGTTACCTTATTTGGGATGCTTGATCTTACCGGAGGGTATGCTTTTCCTATTGGAGACACCCGATTAAACGGAAAAGAGATGAAAGGCTTAAATATTAATTTTACATTAAATATCCCTACTGTATTCATTCATGATATGTTTAAATGATTTTTTTTAAATTTTTATAGTGAAAATTTAATAATTGCTTAACAGTTATTAAAAAATTATTATATTTACGCCATAATATAATTGTACCGCCTATCGAAGAGACTCTACTCTGAAGAACTGTTTTGTTATACAGCAAGAACCAGATAATGTATCTGGGCGATAGCTGGGCCGCAAATATTATATTGAGAAGAGTTATGAAATCAAAATCGGATAGTTTACTAATTTCGCTTTATCAGAAAGGCGACGAGGGCGCATTATCAACCCTTATTCATCGTCATCAGAGAGAACTGTTTACATTCATTTTTTATAAAATAAATGATGAAGATTTAGCCAATGATATCTTTCAGGATACATTCATGAAAATTATTGTGATGCTAAAAGAAGGACGTTACAACGAAGAGGGTAAATTTATCCTTTGGGCCAAAAGAATCTCCCACAACCTTATCATCGATCATTTCAGATCAAAAGCCAAAAATATTAAAGTCTCAGAGACTACTTTTGAGTCGGATGAATATTCTATTTTTGACCTGATCAGAGAACCGTCTGAAAATATTGAAGATCAGCTGGTAACCAATCAGATCCAGGAAGACCTATTAAGAATGTTACAATTTCTTCCCTTGAATCAACAGGAAGTAATTAAATTGAGGTTTTTTGATGGATTAAGTTTTAAGGAAATCGCTGATCATACCGATATGAGTATTAATACCACATTAGGGAGAGTAAGATATGCGTTGATAAACCTGAGAAAAATCATGGAAGAAAATAACATAATATTAACCAGATAGATAATATTTGGTCAAATTTCACGTTTTAAGGAAAACATACTTCGCTTATGAAAAAAAATGACTCCTTAAAAGTGAAAACTTTGAAACCTAAAAAACAAACCATCGATTTTCTGCTCAATTTTTCTAAAAGCCTTGAAATTGTGAAAAGCAAGAGCAAGAATTATCCTGTTACAAAAAATTAAAATTATTAACTTTGTGCTGTATGAAAATGCAGCACGTTTTTTTTGACCTGGACAATACGCTCTGGGATCATCGCAGAAATGCCTATTTAACGATCAAAGAACTTTTCGAAAAGCAGGAAGTAGCTTCAAAGTATAATATAGACTTTGAAGAGTTTCATGCTGTTTACCATGATATTAATGAAGAGTTATGGGAAAAGATCAGAGATGGGATTATAGGCAAAGAGTATTTGAGAGAACACCGTTTTTATGATTCCTTCATGCACTTTGGAGTAGACAATAAAGAACTTTCCCTTTATTTTGAAGAGAACTTTCTGGATAATATTGTAAGTCATAATGAACTGGTGGAAGGGGCAGAAGATGTCCTTGAATATTTGAAGTCGAAGAATTATAAACTTCATATTATTTCTAATGGCTTTCAGGAGGTAACCGAAAGAAAATGTACCCTATCAGGTATTGCTCCTTATTTTGAAACCATTACCAGTGCAGATGCTATTGGGGTAAGGAAGCCAAATCCAAAGATTTTTGAATATTCTCTTGGGCTTTCTGATGCCAAGAAAGAAGAAAGTATCATGATTGGAGATGACTGGATTGCGGATGCTCTGGGAGGAAGAGATTTCGGGATGGATACGATTTTCTTTGATGTGTATAATGAAGATAAAAAAGAAGCCGGATTAAAGGCTATTACCCATCTTCAACAGATTAAAGAATACTTATAATATTTAAATTAAGTCTGAGAAAAAAGCCGTTAAGTGTATCTTAATGGCTTTTTTGTTTTTAAAAAAGATAGATCTGTGAAAATCTATGGTAGATTAAAAAATATAAGTAATTATATATCAATTTACATTATGTTGTTATGAAGAATCTATTGAATATTATTAAGTGAGATTCTTCCTTACGTCAGAATGACAATAGTGTAAAATGATAAGTATCAAGTATTTTTTTCATCCCTTTACAGGCTCAATTTTACTTCTTATTTACTACAAATTAAGTTTTTCCCAATTCTTTCCTAATTTGATTTGGAACTTTGCTCCATAATAATGACAGAAAAACTTAATGTTATGAAAAATGTAAAGAACATCACAGGAGCATTTATTCTAATTTTCTTATTAATCTGCGGTTGGGTTTCAGCACAGGATAGAGCAATCAATGTCAATCAATTGCCTAAGACAGCTAAAACTTTTCTTGCGGGTCATTTTAAGGGAATACCGGTGTCATCCGCTATTGAAGACAGAGAAATCTATGGAGTTGATGAATATAAAGTGTATTTGAATAACGGAATAAAAGCGGAATTTGACAGTAATGGAAACTGGAAAGAAATAGATGGTAAGCATCAAAAGATTCCTTACGGCTTCATTCCCACCTCAATCAAAAACTACAGCAGTAGAAATTTCCCCAATACATATATCGTTAAGATAGAAAAGAAGAGATGGTCTTATAAAGCGGAACTTTCCAATGGATTGGAGCTTGAATTTGATAGAAAGGGGAATTTTAAAAAAATTGATGACTAAAATTATTTAAGATTAACAATAAAATTTTAAGATTATGGTAAACTGGAGTTTAATAAACAGTAACGGAAGAAAAGCTTCTTCTGCTAAGATTAGAAAGAGTATTGTGTCTTTTATGACCAAGCATCATCCGTGCAGTGTTATAGATTCTATTGAGAAAAAATATAATACTTATAAAATTCATCTGATGAATGGCTTATGCCTTATTTTCGATGAATATGGACGTTATGTGAAAATGAGTTAATGATTTATGAAAGAAAGTTGGAAAGAAGGGAACAGAGGGTATGTATATATCGTTGATCTGCTTTGTATCATTTATCAAATGGTTCTTATTCTGACGATGTTTGGATATTAATTGTTTCATCCTCAGTTCCTATACTTTCCTCTTATTATTCTGTAATTTTTATATATTTGATATAAGCTATCCAAGCAGCAGAACCTATGAAGATTTTAATAGTAGAAGATGAACCGGACTTAAGGGATACTGTACAGAAGTTTCTGGAAGCAGAACATTTCATTGTAGAACAGGCTGAGAATTACAGTTCCGGGTTGGAAAAGATTATTTCCTATGAATATGACTGTATCCTTCTGGATATTATGTTGCCGGATGGAAATGGAATAGATCTGTTACGGGAAATCAAAAAAATGCACAAAAAAGATCCGGTGATCATTCTTTCTGCCAAGGATTCTGTAGATGATAAAGTGACCGGACTGGAAATAGGTGCCGATGATTATCTGGCAAAACCTTTTCATCTTGCAGAGCTGATGGCGAGAATCCGATCTGTAATAAGGAGAAAAAATCAGGATGGTGAAAATATTATCAGATATAAAAATATCAGTATTGATCCTGAAAATAGAAATGTTAAAGTGGGAAATGAAGAGTTGGTGCTTAACCGAAAAGAATATGACCTTTTGTACTACTTTGTCATTCATCCTGAAAAAACATTGCAGAAAACCACTCTTGCAGAAGCGATCTGGGGAGATTATATCGATCAGGCAGACAGTCTTGATTTTATTTATTCACAAATTAAAAATCTTCGTAAAAAGCTGAAAATGGTCAATGCTGAAGCAGATTTTCAAGCTGTATACGGAATAGGATATAAATTCGTCTGATGAAGGTTTCCTTAAAATATTACACGATAAAGTATCTTATTATGATCCTGCTGGTAATTATTGCCGTTTGGGCAGGATTATTCTATGCCTATATTTTGGATGAGGTACATGATAATGTAGATGATGGCCTTAGGAATAGAAAAATACAGATCATCAAAGCGGTATATCTCAATCCACAGTTGTTGAAAAATAATGATTTTGGATTTAATGAATTCAAGATCATGCCGATAACTGCTGAGGAATACAAAAACAAAAGCAGACTCTATAATAAGATGTATTATATGGAGTATGATGATAAAGACCAGCCTTACCGAGTATTGGAAGCAGATTTTATCGATCAGTATAAGAATCATCAGCGGCTTGTCATCCGAACTTCAACAGTGGAAGAAGATGAACTGATCTACGATCTTACAACGGCTTTAATTGTGCTCTATATTTTTTTAGTGATAAGTATTGTTGCAGTTAATGGTTATCTGTTGAATAAGGCAATGCGGCCTTTCTATTTGATTCTGGATAAATTGAAAAAATATCAGTTTGGAATTCCCTTCTCCCAGGAAGATCAGAACTATTCAATCAAAGAGTTTGAAGAATTGAATGTAGAAATCAATGAGATGATTGACCGTAATGAACTTGTTTTCTACCAGCAGAAACAGTTTATTGAAAATGCGTCTCATGAACTTCAAACACCACTAGCGATTGTGATTAATAAAATAGACCTTCTAATTCAGAATGAAAATCTTGATAAAAAGAACCTGACCTTTCTAACAGAAGTTAAAAATGATCTGAGAAGAATGGTAGGATTGAACAAATCTCTGCTAATGCTTTCAAAAATTGAGAATAGCCAGTTTAATGCAATATCGGAAGTCGATTTTAATGCTATGATCATTAAGCTGGTACAGAATTATGAAGATTTTATTGCCTTTAAAAACGTAGAAGTTAATATTATTGAAAAAGGAGTTTTTAAAGCAGAATTTAATCAAGATCTTGCAGATATTCTTCTGTCTAACCTTCTTAAAAATGCCGTTAAATACAATAACGAAGAAGGATCTTTAAATATTTTTATTGAGAACAACAGAATTATATTTCAAAACAGCGGATTGCAGGAGTCTCTGGATAAAACAAGAATTTTTAACCGGTTTTATAAACAAAGTTCTGATCATACCTCTACTGGATTAGGATTATCTATTATTAAGACGATCATTAAACAGTATCCAAACTGGGATATTACCTATGAATTTGAAGATAACATGCATTACTTTATTCTTATGAAAAATAAAAAGTAAATTAAATAAAAAAAGCCCTTCAATTGAAGGGCTTTGGTATGTTTAGAACTCAAGATTAGAATCCTAAGCTTGTTCTTACTCTTTTAAGAGTTTCAAGTGCAATTGGTCTCGTTTTTTCTGCTCCCTGCTGAAGTTTTGCCTCCAGCTCATCAAGATTGTTCATGTAATAGTTGAATGTTTCTCTTTCTTTTTCAAAACGAACCAAAATAAGATCTAAAAGCTCTTTTTTAGCATGTCCATATCCGAAGTTTCCTGCAAGATACTTAGCTCTTAGTTCCTCAGTTTGCTCAGGGGTAGCAATTAGTTCATAAATCTGGAAGGTTTTATCTGTTGCAGGATCTTTAGCTTCTTCTAAAGACTTAGAGTCAGATTCAATACTCATCACCTGTTTCTTCAATTCTTTTTCAGGCAAGAAGATGTTGATGATATTTCCCATAGATTTAGACATTTTACGACCATCTGTTCCTGGTACATATTTCGTGTCTTCCTGAAGTTCAGATTGTGGCAGTACAAAAACTTCACCCATTTGGTTATTAAACCTTGAAGCTACATCTCTTGCAATTTCCAAATGCTGAAGCTGATCTTTTCCTACAGGAACAATCTCTGCATCATATAGTAAAATATCGGCAGCCATTAAAATAGGGTAGGTAAAGAGACCTGCATTTACATCCTGAAGTCTGTCAGCTTTATCCTTAAATGAATGCGCTAATGTTAATCTTTGATAAGGGAAAAAACATGATAAATGCCAAGATAGTTCACAGGTTTCAGCGATATCACTTTGTCTGTAGAAAAATGTTTTTTCGGTATCTAATCCACAAGCAAGCCAAGCCGCAGCAATCTCGTAGGTATTTTGTCTTAAAGTTTGCGCATCTTTAATCTGAGTCAGCGTATGAAGATTCGCAATAAATAAAAATGATTCATTTCCCTCCTGCTTCGAAAGTTCGATCGCAGGAATAATTGCCCCTAATAAATTTCCAAGATGGGGTGTTCCGGTGGCTTGAATGCCGGTAAGAATTCTTGACATTTGTTTAAAATTTATATTTAAAAATTAATGAATTGCAAATTTACGAGGTTTAACGCGAATAATGAATGAAAAAGAACAAAAGATTGTATTCTCTATTTCAATATATGGCCGGTTTTATCAATAGAGGTGGGCTTTAGCCCGCCTTACAATAGAAAGACAAATCCAAAGGCTTTAGCCAAAACCTAAAATTTCACCAAATTATAACAGAATTATCTGTGAAAATCAGCGTAATCTGTGGTTAAAAAAATTAAGGAATAGCAATCTTCTCCCCTCCAAATTTAGGTTCCACTCCAAAGATCAGATCCCAATAGACTTTAGCTTTGGCAAGATACTCTCGTAAATTAGTCTTTAAACCTGCATATTTATTCACATCTTCTGCATTGTACCCAAAAGCCTGTATTCCGTTTTTTTGGGCAAGAAAGATAGCTCTTTCGTTGTGGAATTTCTGAGAGATGATGATAATCTTGATTTGTCCGAAAATATCCTTTGCTCTTACTACGGAATCCAAAGTGCGAAATCCTGCATGGTCTAAAATGATTTTATCCTGTGGAATCCCCTGCTGAACCAATGCAATCTGCATATCTTCCGGTTCATTGTAATCTTTACTGCTGTTGTCACCACTTACAATAATGTATTGAATCTTTCCACTTTTAAAAAGATCTGTAGCTGCTTTAATTCTGTTATAGAAATAAGCATTGGGCATTCCATTGTTTAATGTTTTTCCTGTTCCTAAGAGTAAAGCGGTTTTTGCGGTTGGTACATCGGCGATATTGTAAGATACAGAAGCTGCACTTTCCTTTTTAATGCTATAATTAGCCCAGGCAATAAAAATAATTCCTGCTACCAGAAGAAGCAGGAAAAATTTAAAAATATTTTTGATTGTTTTTCTCATTCGAAATACATCTGTTAGAATTCAAGTCCGTTTGGGAAAGCTTTTTTTCTGAAGATTAATAGGAAAGCAGCTCCTACGGTAATGGCTGAATCGGCAACGTTGAAAATATATTTAAAGAATTCAATATGTTTTCCACCAATGATAGGCCAGCTGTCCGGAACATACCAGTCTACTACCGGGAAGTGAAGCATATCTACTACACAGCCTTTCATAAAAGTAGAGTATCCCTGTCCAAAAGGAACAAATTTTGAAACTCCACCATAACCAATCCATCGGTCTGTACTGGCGTCATACACCGTTCCGCTATCGAAGATCATTCCATAGAACATCCCATCAATAAGGTTTCCGATAGCTCCTGCAAAGATGATTGCCATTGGAATTAAAAGGTAGTTGGAGGCACCTTCTTTGATCCATTTTTTAAACATGTAAACCATTCCTCCAATCAGGAAAATCCTTAGGATGACAAGGAAATATTTTCCGATAATGCCGCCAAAATGAAATCCATAAGCCATTCCTGGGTTTTCAACAAAAGTTTTATTGAAGAAACCTTCTATAACAGGAATACTCTCATTCAGTTCAAAATGGGTTTTGATGTAAATTTTTGAAGCCTGGTCTATCAATAATACCAAAAAAGTGATAGCTAAGATCTTTTTCATTACTCTCCTTTAGGTTTTGAAGGTTTTGAAGCAGGTCTTGCGTTTTTATTATCGCTTGCTTTCTTAACCACTTTTTGTCCGTTATATGAACTTTTCACATGAGCTTTCTCAAATTTAATATTCATTTCTTTTAAAACACCTTTCAGTGCAGTAAGCTCCATTGCATTTTTTGGATGTACTATGATAGATTCCATTTCTTAATATTTAATTTTTTTACATTTTGGACAACTCGTCAAGCCTTTTTCTATCTTTTTCAGATAGATCGTTGACTCCGTTTTTGCCCATCTTACTCAACAGTCTGTCTATTTCTTTCTCCCGGTCACGTTTATCAGAATTAAACTGGTCATCAATAGTGTAGTTTGTGTGCTTTGGAGGAAAGAATCTGCTTCTGATCCATTCTCTGTTGAAAAAAGCCAGCACTGCTGCCACAATGATTACCAATATTAATACTTCGCTCATGGGTATACATTAAAAATTAGGTTTATAAGGTATCCGAAGATATCATATAAACCCAATATTATTTTACAAACCTTACGGCTATTTCTGCATGTTTTTCGCTTCAATGCTTAGTGTAGCATGAGGAACGGCTAAAAGTCTTTCCTTAGGAATTAACTTTCCTGTTACTCTACAAACACCGTAAGTCTTGTTTTCGATTCTGATTAATGCATTCTTAAGATCACGAACGAATTTTTCCTGTCTTCCTGCAAGAATAGAGTTCTGCTCTTTGCTCAAAGTCTCTGCACCTTCTTCAAATGCTTTGAATGTTGGTGAAGTATCGTCCGTCCCATTATTCTGGTCATTGATGAAACTTTCTCTGATAAGCTGAAGATCTTTCTCTGCCTTTTCTATTTTTTCTTTTATGATCGCTCTAAATTCCTGTAAATCAGCATCGCTGTATCTAACTCTTTCGTCTGACATATTCTTTCTCTTTTTTAATAAAATTATGAAATGGAATTTGAAATACTATAACTACATGTTAATTTTTTTCGACATTTATCTTAAAATTAACTTCATCTATTTCGATTTCGTTAAAATTTGAAAGTGAAGATACAATTTCTATTTTATTTGACAAGACCTCAGAAGAAATATATTCCTCATTTTTCTTAATATCTTCAAGGAATGGTGAGTTCTCTTCAATGGAGATATTAATTCTGTCTGTAAGTTCGAAATCTTTCTCTTTTCTCAAGTTCTGAATTCTGTTAATGAATTCTCTTGCAATACCTTCAGATTTTAATTCATCGGTTAACGTCAAATCTAATGCCACAGTTGTTTTACCATCGGAAGTTACGGTCCATCCCGGGATATCTTTAGTAGAGATTTCTACGTCGTCAAGCGTGATCTCATAGCCTTGAACATCCAGTTTTCCTTCTTTTTCAAGAGCAGCAATCTGTTCTGTGGTAAGATTCGTAATCTCTGCACCTACTACCTTCATGTCTTTTCCTAATTTAGGGCCTAGCGCTTTGAAGTTTGGTTTTATCTGTTTTACAATTAAGTGAGAAGCTTCTTCAGCATTAATTAACTGTAATTCTTTCACGTTGACCTCCTGCTTGATCAAATCCGCAACAGCAAGAATCTGTTCTTCTGTTTTAGCATCCAATACAGGAACCAATACTTTTTGTAGCGGCTGACGAACTTTCACGTTTTCTTTCTTTCTTAAAGAGAAAACCATACTCGTAATGTTCTGAGCTAAGTGTGTTTTTTCAACCAGATCCTGATCGATTAAGCTTTCATCAGCAATAGGGAAGTCTGTTAAATGTACAGATTCACAATTTTCTTTACCTGTTACTTTATTCAGATCCTGATATAGCTGATCCATGAAGAACGGAGCAATAGGCGCTGATAATTTAGCAACAACTTCAAGACAAGTATATAAAGTCTGGTAAGCAGAGATCTTATCATCAGAATAATCTCCTTTCCAGAAACGTCTTCTGCATAATCTTACATACCAGTTACTCAGGTTATCATTTACAAATGTACTGATGGCTCTGGCTACTCTTGTTGGTTCGTAATCTTCATAGAATGCCTTTACTTCTTTGATCAGTAAGTTCAGCTCAGAAAGAATCCATCTGTCAATTTCAGGACGGTTTTCCACTTCTTTTTCTGAATAATTGAATCCATCAACATTCGCATATAAAGAGAAGAATGAATACGTATTGTAAAGGGTTCCGAAGAACTTTCTTCTTACCTCATCAATTCCTTCAATATCAAACTTCAGGTTTTCCCAAGGGTTTGCATTGGAAATCATATACCAACGGGTAGCGTCCGGTCCGTATACGGAAAGGGTTTCAAACGGATCTACTGCATTTCCTAAACGTTTAGACATTTTCTGTCCGTTTTTATCCAAAACAAGACCATTACTCATTACATTTTTATAAGCAACAGAGTCAAAAACAGCAGTTCCGATTGCGTGAAGAGTATAGAACCATCCACGAGTCTGGTCAACACCTTCCGCGATGAAATCTGCAGGGAATGCCTTGTTGTTATCGATCATTTCTTTATTTTCGAAAGGATAGTGCAGCTGTGCATATGGCATAGAACCTGAATCAAACCAAACATCGATCAGGTCACTTTCACGTTTCATTGCTTTTCCTGAATCGGAAACCAAAACAACTTTATCTACTACATTTTTGTGAAGATCAACCAATTCATAGTTGGATTCGGACATGTTGCCGATAATGAAACCTTTGAATGGGTTTTCAGTCATCACTCCTGCAGCAATTGACTTCTCAATTTCATGGTAAAGCTCTTCTACAGAACCGATGATCTTTTCTTCTTTTGTATCCTCTGTTCTCCAGATTGGCAACGGAATACCCCAGTATCTTGAACGGGATAAATTCCAGTCATTTACATTTTCCAACCAGTTGGCAAAACGTCCTTCTCCGGTAGCTTTTGGCTTCCAGTTGATTTCTTTGTTCAGATTCACCAATCTGTCCTTTACAGCGGTCATCTTCACAAACCATGAATCCAAAGGATAGTATAATACCGGTTTGTCAGTTCTCCAGCAGTGTGGATAAGAGTGGACATATTTTTCTACTTTGAAGGCTTTGTTCTCTGTTTTCAACAAGATCGCAAGCTCTACATCCCAAGATTTCTCAGGCGCAGTTCCTTCATCATAATATTCGTTTTTGATATACTTCCCTGAGAATACTTCAGGAACATTTTCTCCCTGGATGAATTTACCCTGTAAATCTACCAAAGGAACAAGGTTGTCGTTCTCATCCTTTACCAACATTGGCGGAATCTCAGGCTGAGCCATTTTAGCGACTCTCGCATCATCAGCACCAAAAGTAGGAGCTGTGTGTACGATACCTGTACCATCTTCTGTTGTAACGAAATCTCCTAAGATCACTCTGAAAGCATCCTCAGGATTATCATTTGGTGTAAACCAAGGAACTAATTGCTCATATCTTGTATCAACAAGTTTTTCTCCGGTGAATTCTTTTAAAATTCTGAACGGAATTACTTTCGTTTCCGGAGTATAGTTGGCAAAATCTTCATCTGTACCTTCAGCATATTTCTTACCGAATACTTTAGGTAAAAGCACACTGGATAATACAACCGTTACAGGTTCAAATGTATATTGGTTGAATGTTTTAACGACAACATATTCAATATCTCTACCTACAGTTAATGCAGTATTGGATGGCAACGTCCAAGGAGTCGTCGTCCATGCAAGGATATGTACATCTCCGTCAACATCGTTGAATAAAGCAGATGAATCTTTTTTTACTTTAAACTGAGCGACAACCGTGGTATCTGAAACATCACGATACGTTCCAGGCTGGTTCAATTCGTGAGAAGAAAGTCCTGTTCCAGCTTTTGGAGAGTAAGGCTGGATCGTATATCCTTTATACAACAAGCTTTTGTCATATAATTGCTTCAACAACCACCAAACAGTTTCCATATATTTTGACTTGTACGTAATGTATGGATCATCAAGGTCTACCCAATATCCGATTTTCTCTGTAAGGTTATTCCACACATCGGTATAACGCATTACAGCTTCACGACAAGCTTTATTATAATCTTCAATAGAGATTTTTTTGCCAATATCTTCTTTTGTAATTCCTAATTCTTTTTCTACACCTAGTTCCACAGGAAGACCATGCGTATCCCAGCCTGCTTTACGGAAAACCTGTTTCCCGTTTTGAGTCTGGTAACGGCAGAAAATATCCTTCAATGCTCTTGCCATTACGTGGTGAATTCCAGGCATACCGTTTGCTGAAGGTGGACCTTCATAAAAAACAAACTCAGGATTTCCCTGACGAATCTCAACACTCTTATTGAAAGTTTTATTTTGTTTCCAAAATTCCGCTACATTCTCTGCTACGTCAATAAGGTTGAGGTTTTTGTATTCTTTAAATTGGCTCATTGTAATATCTCAATATTCGTTGATTAATTAAGTCTGCAAATTTACTAAAATTTGTCGGTTTATAATATATGTTTTATTTAGGTAATTTCTATTAAAAAGTTCAATCTCAGAAATATAAATGGAGAAACGGTTAAAAAGGGTGTAATAAGCCTTGAAATAAGCGAATGTTTTGTGTTTTCTTATCTTCCTTTGTTAAGTTTCTTGCTCTTTTCCTTCAATGAAAAATTCAGTAGAAGCGGGCCTTAGTCCGTTTGAAAAATAAAAATCAAACCATTGGTTTTAGCCAAAACTTAATATAATCTCTCGCAGATCAGATAAATTGCGCAGATGTTATCAACGGCCATCTGTGATAATCTGTGTCATCTGTGGTTAAAAATAAAAAATCATCCAATTTGAAATAAAACAATAGCACGATCATTGCTTGAAATCTCGTATATTTAAGTAGAACTAAACCCAAATGCTGTATGAAAATCTTCTCTAAACTGATGGCGGCTATCTGTTTGATTACTGTTATCATCACACAAGCCCAAAATAACTATCCTCAAAACTATTTCAGAAATCCACTGAACATTCCCATGCAGCTGGCCGCTAATTTTGGAGCGGTAAGAACCAATCATTTTCACATGGGATTGGATCTGAGGACGAACAGTCAGGAAAATTTATCTGTACTGGCTGCAGCAGACGGTTATGTAAGCAGAATAAAAGTGGAGCGTTATGGCTTTGGAAATGCCATATATATTACCCACCCGAATGGTTTTACAACAGTATATGCCCATTTGAATAAATATTTTGATAAGCTTGATGAATATGTGAAGGAGAAGCAGTACAAAGATGAAAAGTGGGAACAGGATATTACTTTCCAGCCGGGACAGTTTCCTGTTACGAAGGGTCAGCTCATTGCCCTGAGTGGAAATACCGGAGGTTCAGCGGGACCTCACCTACATTTTGAGATAAGAGATACCAAAACAGAAGAATGTCTTAATCCGTTGCTGTTTGGATTTAATATCCCGGATTCTGTAGCGCCTATTATCAGTGGATTGTATTGGTATGACCGCAGATTCAGTACGTATGAACCGGGAGCTAATGGAATTGCTGTTAAGAAAATAGGAAATGCTTATACAGCAGATGTTGTCAGAGTTAATTCGCCGATGATAAGTTTTGGAATTAAAGCAGTAGATAAAGCCAACCAGGGATTTAATCTGGGGATTTATAAAGCAGAATTATTGATGGATGGAAAACTGATCTACGGCTTTAGCATTGATAAAGTGAGTTATGATGATACCCGCTATCTGAATGGCTGTATAGATTATACCAAATTCATCAGAGATAAAGTAGGAATTCAGCATCTGTCTACATTGCCGGGAATGAAATTAGCTAATTATAGTACTTCCAATCTTTCAGGAGTCATCAATCTTCAGGATCAGGAAATTCACACTATTGAAATCATTTTAAAAGATGTAAAAGGAAATACCAGCAGGTTGACTACAAAGGTTCAGTTAGCTAATACAGGTAACGGAATTTCTCCTTCCGGGAAAGTGGTTTTGCCTAATGAAGGAAAAACGCTCGCTACTGAAAATGCAGAGATCAACTTCAGTAAAAATGCAATGTATGATGCCGTGAATTTTAGTATGTATGAAAAAAACAGTAGTGATGGAAATACCATTTCCAATACCATTGTTCTACAGAATCCATACATCCCGGTTCATGATTATTATACCTTGAAAATAAAACCCAACAGGAAATTATCCAAAGATGAAAAAGATAAAGTAGTGGTTTTGTTCAATTATGGAAGTGATAAGGATGCCGTAAAAGCAAAATGGAACGGCGACCAGGCAGAGGCACAGTTCAATAGATTAGGTACAGCAGAACTTATACTTGATAACAGTTTACCATCAGTTTCTTCAGGATGGAAAGATGGCGCTGTTGTAAGCGGAAGTTCTTTACGCTTAAAAGGAAATACAAAAGTTGGAGATATTGTTTCATTCCGGGCAGAACTGGATGGGAAATGGCTGCGATTTGCCCGTGTGAAAAATGATTTTGTCTATATCTTTGATGAAAAGTGTCCAAAAACTTCGGGAGAACATAGTTTAAAAATAACCACAATCAATACCGCGGGAAATATAAACACACAGACTTTTACATTCCGTAGATAAAACTGTAGTTGAAATCGTGAATACATTTTACATGAATACATCCTACAATCATGTAATTTTAAATACATTTGTCCTTTAAAAATTAAAATCATTGGAATTTCATCCGTTCATCGAAAAATCGAGTACTCAGGAAATAAAGGCGTTTCAGGAAGAAAAACTTCAGCAGCTTCTGGCTTATCTTGAAGGAAATTCACCTTTTTATCAGAGGTTGTTTAAGGAAAAAAATATCAATATTGGAGAAATCCGGACATTGGAAGATCTGCAAAAGATTCCTGTTACAACAAAGAATGATTTGCAGCAGAATAATCATGATTTTTTCTGTATTACGCCGGATAAGATTGTAGACTACAGCACGACTTCCGGAACGTTAGGAGATCCGGTAACCTTTGGATTGTCTGATGGAGACCTTGAAAGATTGGCTTACAATGAGGCCATATCCTTTGCCTGTGCCGGAATTCAGAAGGGAGATGTAGTACAGATGATCACTACGATTGATAAACGTTTCATGGCAGGGCTTGCTTATTTTTTAGGATTAAGAAAAATGGGTGCCAGTGTGGTCAGAATGGGCCCTGGAATTCCTGAATTACAATGGGATTCTATTTTCAGATACAAACCTAAATACCTGATTACAGTTCCTTCATTTTTATTGAAGATGATTGATTATGCTGAAAAACATGGTCTGGATTATAAAAATTCAAGTGTTTATGGAGCAGTATGTATCGGAGAGAGTATTAAAAATCAGGATTTTACAGATAATATTCTTTCCCAGAAGATCAAAGAGAAATGGAATATCAAACTTTTTTCTACTTATGCTTCTACAGAAATGAGCACCGCTTTTACAGAGTGTGAGTTTCAGATCGGAGGACACCATCACCCAGAGCTGATTATTACAGAAATTCTGGATGAAGATGAAAATGTAGTGAAAGAAGGCGAAAGTGGAGAGCTAGCCATCACTACTTTAGGAGTGGAAGCCATTCCTTTGCTAAGATTTAAAACCGGAGATATTGTAAAAGCCCATTATGAACCCTGTCAATGTGGAAGAAATACCATGCGATTGGGGCCTGTAATTGGAAGAAAACAGCAGATGATAAAGTATAAAGGAACAACCCTCTATCCACCTGCAATGAACGATATTCTGAATGATTTTAATAATATTCTCTGTTACCAGATCGTTATTCAGGCCAATGAGATCGGACTGGATGAAATCATCATCAAATTAAGTACAGATCAGGAAAATGAAAACTTTGTGAATGAGGTAAGAGACCATTTCCGTGCAAAATTAAGAGTAAGTCCGAAAATTGAAATCATCGATTTTGAAATTCTGTCTAAAACCGTTTTTAATCCAAGCAGCAGAAAGCCAATTACTTTTATTGATTTGAGATAAATGTAATATATTAGATGCTGAACTTAAATAGTAAAACTAAGACCCATGAAAAAAATATTATTACTGA